>NZ_DURI01000205.1 GCF_012837295.1 Corynebacterium sp.
AGGGCCCGTTCGTCGATGAGCACCTCCTTGCGAAGGTGGACGCTCAGAACGAGAAGGGCACCAAGCAGGTCATCAAGACCTGGTCCCGCCGCTCCACGATTCTCCCCGATTTCATCGGCCACACCTTTGCCGTCCACGACGGTCGCAAGCATGTGCCGGTGTTCGTGGACGACTCGATGGTCGGCCACAAGCTGGGCGAGTTCGCGCCCACGAAGACCTTCAAGGGTCACATCAAGGACGACAAGAAGGGACGTCGATAAGCCATGAGCAACGACATCACCTCCGCCCGCGCCACCGCGCGTTTCGTCCGAGTGACCCCGATGAAGGCCCGTCGCGTGCTGGACACGGTCCGCGGCAAGTCGGTCTCCGAGGCCCTCTCCATGCTGGAGTACGCCCCGCAGACCGCGTCCCAGCCGATCTCGAAGCTGGTCGCCTCCGCGGCGGCCAACGCCGAGAACAACTTCGGCCTGGACCCCCGCACCCTCGTCATCGCCCAGGCCTGGGCCGATGAGGGACCGACCATGAAGCGCTTCCGCCCCCGTGCGCAGGGCCGTGCTTTCCACGTCCGCAAGCGCACGAGCCACATCACCGTGGTCGTCGAGAGCCAGAAGGGAAGTGCTCAGTAGTGGGACAGAAGATCCATCCCCACGGCCTCCGGCTGGGAATCTCCAGCGACTGGAAGTCCCGCTGGTACGCCGACAAGCAGTACGCCGACTACCTCGCCGAGGACATCAAGATCCGCGATCTGCTGTCCACCGGCCTGGAGCGCGCCGGCATCTCCGACGTCGTCATCGAGCGCACGCGTGACCGCGTTCGCGTCGACATCCACACCGCCCGACCGGGCATCGTCATCGGTCGCCGCGGCTCGGAGGCCGACCGCATCCGCGGTGAGCTGGAGAAGCTCACCGGCAAGCAGGTCCAGCTGAACATCCTCGAGGTCAAGAACATCGACGCGGATGCCAAGCTGGTCGCCCAGTCCATCGCCGAGCAGCTGACCAACCGCGTGGCGTTCCGCCGCGCGATGCGCAAGGCCATCCAGTCCTCCATGCGCCAGCCGCAGGTCAAGGGCATCAAGGTCGTGTGCTCCGGTCGTCTGGGCGGTGCCGAGATGGGCCGCACCGAGCGCTACCACGAGGGTCGCGTTCCGCTGCACACCCTGCGCGCGGAGATCGATTACGGCACCCACGAGGCCCACACCACCTTCGGACGCATCGGCGTCAAGGTGTGGATCTACAAGGGTGACGTCATCGGTGGCCGCCGCGAGTCCGAGATGAACGCCGGTCGCGACGGTCAGCGCCGCGGCGACCGCCGTGAGCGCCCGCGTCGTGGTGGCCAGCGCCGCCAGCGGGCCTCCGAGAAGAAGGAGGGCTAAATGCTCATCCCGAAGCGCGTCAAGTACCGCCGCCAGCACCGTCCGCACCGTTCCGGCGTCGCCAAGGGCGGCACCCAGGTGACGTTCGGTGATTACGGCCTGCAGGCCCTGGAGCCGGCGTACATCACGAACCGCCAGATCGAGGCCGCCCGTATCGCCATCAACCGCCACGTCAAGCGCGGCGGCAAGGTGTGGATCCAGATTTTCCCGGACCGTCCGCTGACCCAGAAGCCGCTCGGCGTGCGCATGGGTTCCGGTAAGGGCCCCGTGGAGAAGTGGATCGCCAACGTCAAGCCGGGCCGCATCATGTTCGAGATGTCCTACCCGGACGAGAAGACCGCGATCGAGGCGCTGAAGCGCGCCGGCGCGAAGCTTCCCTGCAAGACCCGAGTCGTCCGGAAGGAGGATCAGTACTGATGTCTAACGGCATTCCCGCCCACGAGCTCCGCTCGCTGGATAACGATGGCCTGGTCGCCAAGCTCAAGGAGTCCAAGGAGGAGCTGTTCAACCTCCGATTCCAGATGGCCACCGGTCAGCTGACCAACAACCGTCGACTGAGCGCCGTCCGCAAGGACATCGCCCGCATCTACACCGTGATGCGCGAGCGCGAGCTCGGCCTGTCCGCCGCCCCCACCGATGGTGATGCGGCATGAGCGAGGAAAACATGAACCAGACCGAGTCCGGCGCCCGCAAGGTCCGCTCCGGTTACGTCGTGTCCGACAAGATGCAGAAGACCATCGTCGTCGAGCTCGAGGACCGCAAGCAGCACCGCCTGTACGGCAAGATCCTGCGCACCAACTCCAAGGTGAAGGCCCACGATGAGAACGAGGAAGCCGGCATCGGCGACCGCGTGCGCATCGAGGAGTGCCGTCCGCTTTCCAAGGACAAGCACTTCCGCCTGATCGAGATCATCGAGAAGGCCCGCTAAGCGGACTTTCGCGAAGGCTCTTTCGCTTTACGACGCCCCCGTCATCCCCGGTTCGCCGGGGAGGCGGGGGCGTCGTCGTCCCGGGGACTCGGCGCGCCGCCCTTCCGGCGATCGGCGGGGGAGTGCGCAATACTGGACGTCATGAACATGCACCGCACCTGGTCCGAGATCGTCGCCGCCGACCCCGGCCATTCCCGCCGGTACGCGGAGCGTTGGGCGAATTTCGCCGCGCAGGGCCGGGACATCGACGGCGAGGCGCGCCTGATCGACGCCATGGCGCCGCGCGCGGGCCGCATCCTCGACGCGGGTTGCGGGCAGGGTCGCCTCGGCGGGTATCTCGCCGAGCGCGGGCACAACGTCGTCGGCGTCGACGTCGACCCGTACCTGATCTCCGTCGCGCGCGAGGTCCAGCCCGGCGGCACCTGGAAGGTCGGCGACCTGGCGCGGCTGGCGGACGTGCTCGCCGACGCCGACGCGGACCCGGCGGCGGCGGAACACGGGCGGCACCCGACGGGCGATTTCGACGTCATCGTCGCCGCCGGCAACGTCCTGACCTTCATCGACCCCGCCGACCGGGGTGCCGTGCTCATCGGTTTCCGCGACGCGCTGGCCGCCGACGGCCGCGCGGTGATGGGCTTCGGCGCCGGCCGCGGCTGGACCCTCGACGAGTTCGAATCCGACGCGTTCGAGGCCGGCTTGCGCATCACCCACCGGTTCTCCACGTGGAACCTGCTGCCGTTCGACGATCAGGCCAACTTCATCGTCGCCATCGCCGAGCGCGCCTGACCGCCGTCTCCCGCTCCCCGCATTCGGCGCCGTAACCCGCTTTCCGCGTTCGGCATAGAATTCGGGGGGTGAGCAGGGAAACCTTCGATCTTCTCGTTTGGGCGTGGATCGCCATCGGCGTCGCGGCATTCGTGCTGCTGCAATTCGTCGCCGCGCCCTACGGCCGCCATGCGGGAGAGGGCTGGGGCCCGCGGGTGCCCAACAGGGCCGGGTGGGTGGTGATGGAGGCCACCGTCCTGTTTTCCCTGGCGGCGACGTTTCTGGCCTTGGGCGGGCGCGTAGACGAGCTGTCCACGGCGGCGGGCGCGATGGTCGTGCTCTTCGCCGTCCACTACGTGAACCGTTCCTTCATATATCCGCTGCGCACCCGGACCAAGGGCAAGACCATCCCGCTGGCCACCGTCGCCGCGTCCATCGCCTTCAACGGGGTCAACGGCTTCTTCCTCGGTCACTGGTTCGCGCGCTTCGCCGACTACCCCGACGATTGGCTCACCGACCCCCGGTTCCTGGTGGGGCTGGCGCTGTTCGTCGGCGGCATGGCGCTGAACTGGCAGTCCGACCAGATTCTCATCCACCTGCGCGCGCCGGGGGAGACGGGCTACAAAGTCCCCCGTGGCGGGGCCTTCCGCTGGGTCAGCTCGCCGAACCTGCTCGGCGAGATCATCGAATGGGCCGGGTTCGCGATCATGGCGTGGTGTCTGCCCGCGGTCGCCTTCGTCGTGTGGACCCTGGCCAACCTCGTCCCCCGCGCCATCCGCAACCATCGCTGGTACCACGACAAATTCCCCGACTACCCGCCGGAACGACGCGCGCTGGTGCCGTACCTCTTCTAGCGGGAACGGCGCCGACGACGGGCCGGACGGACGAGGCGGCGACCGGACCGTCGTCAAGCAAAGCTTTCAAGCGCCCGCCCACCGGCCGCGATTTGGGCCGCCACCGGTGCCCATGCAATAATTCACGGGTTGCGAGTGGCGGTGTGCGTCAACTCGGCGGCCAGGCACGGCGCAAGCCCGACCCCGGCCCCGGTTGAGACCCCCGCCAGGCTCGCAGCCGAATCAGACCGCGTGCGCTCGGGACGGAAATCCGGCGCACACAGCAATCCAGGTCAAGGAGAACCGTAGTGATTCAGCAGGAATCGCGTCTGCGGGTCGCCGACAACACCGGTGCCAGGGAAATCCTGTGCATCCGCGTGCTCGGCGGCTCCACCCGACGCTTCGCCGGCATCGGCGATGTCATCGTGGCCACCGTCAAGGAGGCCGCCCCCGGCGGCAACGTCAAGTCCGGCGAGATCGTCCGGGCCGTCGTCGTCCGCGCCAAGAAGGAGACCCGTCGCCCGGACGGCTCCTACATTTCGTTCGACGAGAACGCCGCCGTCCTGATCAAGGCCGACAACGAGCCGCGCGGCACCCGCATCTTCGGCCCGGTCGCGCGTGAGCTTCGCGACAAGAAGTTCATGAAGATCGTGTCGCTCGCACCGGAGGTGATTTAAGTGAAGATCCGCAAGGGCGATACCGTCCTGGTCATCTCGGGTCCGGACAAGGGCGCGCAGGGCGAGGTCATCGAGGCCTACCCCACGCGCGACAAGGTCCTGGTCTCGGGCGTCAACAAGATCAAGAAGCACGTCGCGAACTCCACTCCGGAGCGTGGCGCCTCGTCCGGTGGCATCGTCACCCAGGAGGCCCCGATCCACGTGTCGAACGTCATGCTCGTCGATGAAGAGGGCACCCCGACCCGCGTCGGCTACCGCTTCGATGAGGACGGCAAGAAGGTTCGCATCTCCCGTCGCACCGGGAAGGACATCTAAGCATGAGCGAGAACTACACCCCCCGCCTCAAGGCGCGCTACCGCGCCGAGATCCGCGAGAACCTGCAGAAGGAATTCTCCTTCGACAACGTCATGCAGATTCCGGGCGTCTCCAAGGTCGTCGTCAACATGGGCGTCGGCGAGGCCGCGCGCGACTCCAAGCAGATCAACGGTGCGCTCCACGACCTGACCCTGATCACGGGCCAGAAGCCGGAGCTGCGTCGCGCGAAGAAGTCGATCGCCAACTTCAAGCTGCGCGAGGGCATGCCCATCGGCGCCCGCGTCACGCTGCGCGGCGACCGCATGTGGGAGTTCCTGGACCGTCTGCTGACCGTGGCGCTGCCGCGAATCCGCGACTTCCGCGGTCTGTCGGACAAGCAGTTCGACGGCCACGGCAACTACACCTTCGGCCTCTCCGAGCAGTCCATGTTCTACGAGATCGACATCGACAAGATGGACCGCCCCCGCGGCATGGACATCACCGTCGTGACGACCGCCACGAACAACGACGAGGGCCGCGCGCTGCTGCGCGAGCTCGGCTTCCCGTTCAAGACCGCCCAGCACAAGGACTAGTTCCTTCGGGTGGCGCCGATTGATTTCCGCGCCATGGTTTGAGCGCACGCGACCCCCGCTTCCTTTCGAGGAGGCGGGGGTTTCGTCGTGCCCGGGGTGCCTCGTGCCGGCGCTTGGGCTTTGCGACGGCTCGCGTGGAGCGTGACCGCCGGGGGCGCCACAACTTGCCCGGCCGCCTGCCGCCGCCGTCCCGACGCGGCCCGCAGCAACTCGTCCTGCAGCCTGCCGTTTTCGTCGTTACGTGGTCCGCCATCACCAGTCCGCGCCAATCACCGGCTGCCGCTAACCCACTCAGTCGATCGCGGCCGGGCGGATGGCATGGCCCGCCGAGTTTCGTGCCATATAGGTGCCACCGCTTCAAATGTGAAGCCCATGACCTGCGCAAACGCGAATGGCGTGCCGAGGGTGGCATCTATATGGCACGAAATGCCGATCGTCGGCGCGCGCCCGTGTCCCAGAGGCGGGGGCGGGGGCAGCGATGCCGGGCGGGGACGCTTAAGTGGGCCGGGCGAGGTCGGGTGGGGCGAGGTCGGGCGGATCGAGTGGCGCCGAGGCGTCGAAGGCGGGGCCGGACGGCACGTTGGGGTGATCGCTCGAGGTGGAACGCTCTGCGGGGGAGTGGTGGACGCGTCCCCGAATTCGGGTGGAGTCAAACCGGTGTGATGGAGATCACGTTTGGGTCAAGTGCGGGGGTCGGGAAGGTTCGGTTGGCGATGATGGCGTGTAAATGGCGCGGACCAATGCTCTTCCGGAATCCCGTCCACCTGCAGTTTGTAACAAACCGATCACGAACGTCGGGCGACACGGTAACATCGGCATCCCTGGGCACTGGATGAACATGCGGTAAGAACCGCAGGCCCGCGACTTGACACCGCTCTCAAGAAACGGCACGGTTTCCACTCATGAAGAAGTCTTTCTCCACCAAGGTCCGCTCCGCGGCCATCGCCGCCGTCACGGTTCTGGGCCTCGGCCTCGGTGCCGGCGCGGCCGCCGCCCAGTCCGTCCTTCCGCCGCTGCCCGCCGTCCCGGCCATTCCGGGCATCCCCGCGATCCCGGACATCCCGAACCTGAACCCGGCCTCGGCCGGCGGTGCCAAGCAGGTCGTCACCTTCGGCGACTCCTTCACCGCCAACGCCGGCAAGTCCGGCCCGCGCGGCCTTGAGGAGGGCCAGACCCCGATCGTGGCCAACTGCGCCACCGACATGGAGAACTGGCCGAAGATCGCCGCCCATCAGGCCGGCAAGTCCCTCGGCGACTGGTCCTGCAACGGCATGGGCGGCGCCCCGATCGTGCAGCTGGTCGGCTACGTCGAGGCTGCGATCATGCACGGCGACATCGCCCCGGGCACCCAGGACGTCGTCTTCATGTACGGCGGCATGGACGCCCTGCAGTGGGTCGACGTCGCGGGCAAGATGCAGAACATGGGTCACCTGAACGACACCCTGTTCCAGCAGGAGCTGCGCCACGCCGCCAACCGCATCCGCGAGGTTGCGCCGGGCGTCCAGATCCACCTGGCCTCCTACCCGGAGTACGCCACCAACGACCAGCTGTGCCTGGTCAACCTGCCGGGCGCGACCATCCCGATCCCGGCCCCGGGCGGCACGCAGATCCAGGAGGCGTTCCGCGACTCCATCGCCAACGC
Source organism: Corynebacterium sp. (assembly GCF_012837295.1). GTDB lineage: Bacteria > Actinomycetota > Actinomycetes > Mycobacteriales > Mycobacteriaceae > Corynebacterium. The sequence continues at coordinate 7,105 of NZ_DURI01000205.1, forward strand.
CGCGCACAACATCGGCGCGAACTTCATCGACGTGTACCAGGCCACCATCGGCCACGGCACCTGCAACCCGGATGACAACCAGCGCTTCGTCGCCGGTTTCCAGGATCCGGCCATGGGCCCGATGACCAACCATCCGACGATCAAGGGCCAGTACGCCATGGCCGACATCATCGCCCCGGCGCTCTAAGCTCCGACTTCTTCGCGCATTCCCCGCCCGCGGTTCGGCCACATGGCCGGCCCGGGGCGGGGTTTCCGCGTCTTGCGGGAACGGGATGGCTTGACGACGCCCACGTGGCCGTCGTCAAGCTGAACCGTCCATCGCACCGGACCCGAGCCCGCCGCGCGCCCGCGCGCCCCCGCCCGCCCCGGACCATCCGCAGCGATTTGGGAGGTGAGGGGGCCTGCTGGTAGGTTCGAACGGTCCGCTCCATGGACGCGCGATCAGCCGTGCCCCGGTTCCCCGGGGGCGACCCGCGCGGCCGAGCCGGACTGCCAAGCAGAAACTTTGCTGAAGGCCCCCCGCCCCGAAACAGCGTCCCGCGCGTATCGGGTGGCGAGCCAACCGGGCTACTGAACCCGGCTGGCGCCAGTTGCCCCGAAAATCGCGTGGATCACGTGATGGGGTGGGAAGGAACCGCAGCGAGAAAGGAATGCGGTCACTCAACATGACCATGACTGATCCCATCGCCGACATGCTGTCGCGCGTGCGCAACGCCAACAACGCGTACCACGACACCGTCACGATGCCGTCGTCCAAGATCAAGGCGAACATCGCCGGAATCCTCAAGCAGGAGGGTTACATCGAGGACTACAGCGTCGAGGACGCCAAGGTCGGCAAGACCCTGACCCTGAACCTCAAGTACGGCCCCTCCCGTGAGCGTTCGATCGCCGGCGTCCGCCGCGTGTCGAAGCCGGGTCTGCGCGTGTACGCGAAGTCCACCAACCTGCCGAAGGTCCTCGGCGGCCTGGGCGTGGCCATCATCTCCACGTCCCAGG
>NZ_DURI01000206.1 GCF_012837295.1 Corynebacterium sp.
TGGTCCATCCGGTCGACAACGCGGTCCGCAACATCCGCGTCCTGGCGCGCCGGGCGATCACGTCGACGGAGGACAACGTCGCCGCGTCGGATCAGCTCGTCGCGTTGGTCATGGGCGTCAGCCAGTCGGCGCACACGGTCAGGCGATTGCTTGACGACGCCCCATCGCTCGCCGAGATTCCCGAATGGGGCGAGCTGCCGCACGATGATTCGAAGACCGGCACCTTCGCGGCCGTGTCCGGCGAGGACGATTCCGCGCCGGTCACGCACGAGGCCGCCATCCGCGAGCTGCGGATCCTCGCCGCGAAGATGCGGCCGGCGGTGGTGGAGGGCGCGACGCTGTCGGAGATGGTCATCTTCGCCCAGTGCCGCTCGCTGGTGGTCGACTTGTTGCAGGTGTGCGGCCTGTCGCGGTTGTCCGCCGTCGCCGCCCTCCCGCCCACCGTCCCGCGCCCGGCGATGCCGCCGGAGGTGTGGGACCTCGACGAGGGCGAGGATTAGGAAGATTGAGGGGCGAGGATCAAACGGCGAGGATCAGTCCCGGGCGTCGGTGATGAACTTGTACGTCACGCCGGCGATGATGGCTCCGATGATCGGCGCGAGCCAGAACACCCACAGCTGGCCGGGCGCGCCGTCGCCGTGGAAGAAGGCCACGCCCATCGAGCGGGCCGGGTTCACCGACGTGTTGGAGATCGGGATGGAGATCAGGTGGATCAGCGTCAGCGCGAGGCCGATGACGGCGCCGGCGGCACCCGGGGTGGCGCGCTTGTCGGTGACGCCGAGGATGATCCAGAGGAAGAAGGCGGTCAGCACGATTTCGGCGATGAGCACGGCGGCGAGCCCGTAGCCGTCGGGGGAGTTGGCGCCGTAGCCGTTGGCGGCCATGGAGCCGGTGGCCTCGAACCCGTCCTTGCCGGACGCGATGATGTAGATCAGCCCGCCGGCCAGCAGGCCGCCGATGACCTGGGCGACGATGTACCCGGGCACGTCGCGCCACCGAAAGCGGCGGCCGACGGCAAGCCCGATGGTGACGGCCGGGTTGAAGTGCCCGCCGGAAAACGTGCCGAAGCTGTACGCGCCGGTGAACACGGTCAGGCCGAAGGCCAGGGCCACGCCGAGGTAACCCAGGCCCATGTTGATGTTGCCCTCCTGGATCTGGCTGGCTGCGAACACCGCGGACCCGGCGCCGCCGAAGACCAGCCAGAGGGTGCCCAGCATTTCGCAGAGCAGCCGGGCGATCATGCTCGGATCGTGGACGGTGGGGATGGGGCCTGTCTTGACATCGGTGGACATGGGGCCGCCTTTCGTGCTTTCGGGTGGGAAAGAGATTCCCCGCAGCCTAGGCGGTCAGGGCGTTCACCGCACCAACTGCAGATCCAGCAGGTGGCGGTAGATGGTCGTCTTCTCGCGCGGCTTCTTGGTCTCCACCCCGTCGCGGACGTAGCGGAATCCCGGCCCGCCGGCCTGGACCGCGCGCCCCGTCAGGGGCTCGTGCAGCGTGCGGGGGTTGCCGGCCATGTCGGCGAGGCCGTCGTCGTCGGAAAGCTTGGTGCGGAACAACCCGCGGCGCTGCCCCGGAGGCGGCGGCAATTCGGCCGCGACCAGCCCCGGGGCGTCCGGCAAAGCGCGGACCTGGACGCCATGCGAGACGCCGGAGAACAGCTCGCCGCTGTCGACCCACA
>NZ_DURI01000207.1 GCF_012837295.1 Corynebacterium sp.
CATGTTCGCCAACCCGTGGGCATGGGCGCTCAACATCGCGGGCCTCGCCGGTGCACTGTGGCTGCGGAGAACGTGGCTCATCGTGCTGGCCGCCGTGGCCATGCTGTGGCCCATCGTGGTCATGGTTCCCCTGATGGCGTTCTCCTTCGGCGCGCCCTGATTCAGGGCCGGGGGTTGGGGGGTTCGGCCCCGTGCGGCTGGTAGGATCGCAGCCGTAACCGTGGGCAATCACGGGACATCCTTTAACGGACCGCACGGAGAGGCGGGGAAGGAGGTCACGATGAGCGACAACGCAATCCCGAACCCGGGCGAGGGCACTTCCGCGGACATCACGGAACTGCTCAACGCCGACGAGGTCGGACGAACCGTCGCGCGCATCGCGCACCAGATCATCGAAAAGACCGCGTTGGACGGATCGGACGCGCCGAGGGTGGTGCTGCTGGGCATCCCGTCGGGCGGCGTGCCCCTGGCCGAACGGCTGGCCGAGCGCATCGAGGAGTACTCCGGGGTGAAGCCGGAGACCGGCTCCCTGGACATCACGCTGTTCCGCGACGATCTGCGGAACCGCCCGCATCGCGCGCTGCAGCCGACGCGGATCCCGGACGCCGGAATCGACAACACCATCGTGGTGCTCGTCGACGACGTGCTGTTCTCGGGCCGCACCATCCGGGCCGCGCTCGACGCGCTCAACGACATCGGGCGCCCCGACATCATCCAGCTGGCCGTCCTGGTCGACCGCGGCCACCGCCAGCTGCCCATCCGCGCCGACTACGTGGGCAAGAACCTGCCGACGGCGCGCCACGAGGACGTCCGCGTCCTGGTGGAGGACATCGACGGCCGCGACGCGGTCATCCTGAGCCGGGCGCAGGCGTCGTGAAGCATCTCCTGAGCATCGCCAATCTGTCCAAGGACGAGATCGTGGGCCTCATGGACGAGGCGGATCGCTTCCGGGAGGCCCTGGCGGGCCGCGAGATCAAGAAGCTGCCGACGCTGCGCGGCCGCACCATCTTCACCTGCTTCTACGAGAACTCCACCCGCACCCGCGCGTCCTTCGAGACCGCGGGCAAGTGGATGAGCGCCGACGTGATCAACATTTCGGCGTCCTCGTCGTCGGTGAAGAAGGGCGAGAGCCTGAAGGACACCGCGCTGACGCTCGACGCCATCGGAGCCGACGCGATCGTGGTGCGACACCCCGCGTCCGGCGCCGCGAAGCTCATCGCCGAGTGGACGGGCCAGCACGGCAACGCGCCGGCGATCATCAACGCCGGCGACGGCAAGCACCAGCACCCGACGCAGGCGCTGCTCGACGCGGTGACCCTGCGCCAGCGCCTGGGCGGCATCGAGGGCCGGAAGGTCGTCATCGTCGGCGACATCCTGCACTCCCGCGTCGCCCGCTCGAACGCCGACCTGCTGGCGGCGCTGGGCGCCGAGGTCGTCTTCGTCGCGCCGCCGACCCTCCTGCCCTACGGCGTGGAGAACTGGCCGGTGCGCGTGGCCCACCGCATGGAGCCCGAGCTGCCCGACGCCGACGCGGTGATGATGCTCCGCGTCCAGGCCGAGCGCATGGACGGCGGGTTCTTCCCGTCGCACCGCGAGTACGCCACCAGGTACGGCCTGTCCCGGGACCGGGAAAAGCTGCTTCGCGACGACTGCGTGGTCCTGCACCCCGGCCCCATGCTGCGAGGCATGGAAATCAACGACCACGTCGCCGACCTGCCCCGCACCGCGGTGCTGCAGCAGGTGGCCAACGGCGTGCACGTCCGCATGGCGGTGCTGTTCACGCTGTTGACGGCGGAGACTTCGTTCACCCCGGAAGGAGCGGCACAGTGACCGGCAACCATCACGACGATTCCGCGTTCCCGCCCGTCGGCCCGCTCGCGGCCGCCGCGTCCGGTGAGCTGCTGCTGACGGGCGTGCGCCCGTACGGCGAGGGCGAGGACGTCAACGTGCTCGTCCGCGACGGCATCATCGCCGAGATCGGCGCCGACGTCACCGCCGGCGACGACGCGGAAGTCCTCGACTTCGACTCCCTGGTCCTGCTGCCGGGCCTGGTGGACATCCACGTCCACATGCGCGAGCCCGGCCGAGAGGACACGGAAACGCTGGCGACCGGTTCGGCCGCCGCCGCGCGCGGCGGTTTCACCGCCGTGTTCACCATGGCCAACACCGCGCCCGTCACCGACGACCCGGCCATCGCCGAGTCGGTGTGGCTCAAGGCGCAGGCCATCGGCCTGTGCGACGTGCACCCGGTCGGGTCGATCACCAAGGGCCTCAAGGGCCAGGGCCTGACCGAGTTCGGCATGATGGCCGATTCCCAGGCCAAGGTGCGCATGTTCTCCGACGACGGCAAGTGCGTCGACGACCCGCAGATCATGCGCCGCGCCATCGAGTACGCCCGCGGCGAGGACGTCCTGCTGGCGCAGCACTGCGAAGATCCCCGCCTGACCAAGGGCGCCGTCGCCCACGAGGGCCCGACCGCCGCCCGCCTGGGCCTGGGCGGATGGCCGCGAGTGGCCGAGGAGTCCATCGTCGCCCGCGACGCCATCATGGCGCGCGACTACGGCGGCCGCATGCACATCTGCCACGCGTCCACCGAGGGCACGGTCGAGCTGCTCAAGTGGGCGAAGGGCCAGGGCATTCCGCTGACCGCGGAAGTCACCCCGCACCACCTCGTGCTCACCGACGCGCGCCTGGAGACCTTCGACGGCGTCAACCGCGTCAACCCGCCGCTGCGCGAGGACCGCGACGCGAAGGCGCTGCGCGAGGCGCTCATCGACGGCGTGATCGACTGCGTCGCCACCGACCACGCGCCGCACGGCTCGGAAGAGAAGTGCTGCGAGTTCGAGCACGCCAAGCCCGGCATGCTGGGCCTCGAGACCTCCCTGCCGATCATCGCCGAGCAGTTCGTCCTCGACGGGCCCTGCGACTGGCGCTGGCTGGCGAAGGTCATGAGCGAAAAGCCGGCGGAGATCGTCCGCCTGCCCGGCCACGGACGCCCCATCGCCGTCGGCGAGCCCGCGAACCTCACGGTCGTGGACCCCGGCCGACGCTGGACCGTCCACGGCGCCGACCTGGCGTCGAAGGCCGAGAACACCCCCTACGAAGACATGGAGATGGCCGTCTCCGTCGCCGCCACCGTGCTGCGCGGCCGCGTCACGGCCCACGACGGAAAGGCCACTGCCTGATGGGCAAGCACCACAAGGACGACACCCTCCATGAGAACGAAAAAGAGAAAGGCAGCCACGTGAGCAACGCCCCCGCGGACAACAACACCCCCGCGGTCCTGGTTCTCGCCGACGGCAAGATCTTCCGGGGCCGAGGCTTCGGCGCCACCGGCACGACCCTCGGCGAGGCGGTCTTCACCACCGCCATGACCGGTTACCAGGAGACCCTGACGGACCCGTCCTTCCACCGGCAGATCATCGTGGCCACGCCGCCGCAGATCGGCAACACCGGCTGGAACGACGAGGACTCCGAGTCCCACGACGGCCGCATCTGGGCCGCCGGCTACGTCATCCGCGACCTGTCCCGCGCGCCCTCGAACTGGCGCAGCGAGCGCAGCCTCGTCGATGAAATGGTCTCGCAGGGCCTGATCGGCATCCGCCAGGTCGACACCCGCGCTCTCGTGCGCCACATCCGCGATCACGGCGCGATGGCCGCCGGCATCTTCTCCGGCGACGACGCCGCCAAGCCCGCCGACGAGCTCGTCGAGATCGTCCGCGCCCAGCCGTCGATGGCCGGCGCCGACCTGTCCTCCGAGGTGACGGCGGGGGAGACCTACGTCATCGAGCCCGAAGGCGAGGTGAAGGCCACCGTCGTAGCCTACGACCTCGGCATCAAGGCCAACACCCCGCGCGAGCTGGCCAAGCGCGGCGCGAAGGTCGTCATCGTTCCCGCCAACACCCCGTACCCGGAGATCAAGAGGACCCACGCGCCCGACGGCGTGTTCATCTCCAACGGCCCGGGTGACCCGGCCACGGCCGACGCCATGGTCCAGGTGGCCAAGAACGCGATGGACGACGGCATGCCGCTGTTCGGCATCTGCTTCGGCAACCAGATCCTCGGCCGCGCCCTGGGCCTGTCCACCTACAAGATGCGCTTCGGCCACCGCGGCATCAACGTGCCGGTCAAGGACCACGTCACCGGCACGATCTACATCACCGCGCAGAACCACGGCTTCGCGCTCGAGGGCGAGCCGGGCAAGAACTGGGACACCCAGTGGGGCCCCGCCAAGGTCACGCACACCTGCCTCAACGACGAGACCGTCGAAGGCGTGGCGCTGGAGTCCGGCATGGCCTTCTCCGTGCAGTACCACCCGGAGTCGGCGGCCGGCCCGCACGACGCCCACAACCTCTTCGATGACTTCATGGCGCTGATGGACCGCGCCGGCTCGAACAACCAGGAAGGCCAGAACTAGAACATGCCTCGCCGCAACGACATCAATCACGTCCTGGTCATCGGTTCCGGCCCGATCGTCATCGGACAGGCCTGCGAGTTCGACTACTCGGGCACCCAGGCGTGCCGCGTCCTCCGCGAGGAGGGCCTGCGCGTCACCCTGATCAACTCCAACCCGGCGACGATCATGACGGACCCCGAGTTCGCCGACGCCACCTACATCGAGCCGATCCAGACCTCCTACATCGAGAAGATCTTCGCCAAGGAGGCCGCCGAGGGCCACCCGATCGACGCCGTACTGGCGACGCTCGGCGGCCAGACCGCGCTCAACGCGGCCATCGAGCTCGACCGCGAGGGCGTCCTGGAGAAGTACGGCGCCGAGCTCATCGGCGCCGACATCCCCGCCATCCAGCGTGGCGAGGACCGCCAGAAGTTCAAGGACATCGTCGCCAAGATCGGCGGCGAGTCCGCCCGCTCCCGCGTGTGCCACAACATGGACGAGGTCCACGAGACGGTCAAGGAACTGGGCTTGCCGGTCGTCGTCCGCCCGTCCTTCACCATGGGCGGCCTCGGTTCCGGCCTCGCCTACAACGAGGAGGACCTCGACCGGATCGCCGGCGGCGGCCTGGCCGCGTCCCCCGAGGCCAACGTCCTCATCGAGGAGTCCATCCTCGGCTGGAAGGAGTTCGAGCTGGAGCTCATGCGCGACGGCGACGACAACGTCGTGGTCATCTGCTCCATCGAGAACGTCGACGCCCTGGGCGTCCACACCGGCGACTCGGTCACCGTGGCCCCCGGCCTGACGCTGACCGACCGCGAGTACCAGATCATGCGCGACCAGGGCATCGCCATCCTGCGCGAGGTCGGCGTGGCCACCGGCGGCTGCAACATCCAGTTCGCCATCAACCCGCGCGACGGCCGCCTGATCACCATCGAGATGAACCCGCGCGTCTCCCGCTCCTCGGCGCTCGCGTCGAAGGCCACCGGCTTCCCGATCGCGAAGATCGCCGCGAAGCTGGCCATCGGCTACACGCTCGACGAGATCACCAACGACATCACGGGCGAGACCCCGGCCGCGTTCGAGCCGGTGCAGGACTACGTGATCGTCAAGGCCCCGCGCTTCGCCTTCGAGAAGTTCCCGGGCGCCGACGACACCCTGACCACCACCATGAAGTCCGTCGGCGAGGCCATGGCCATCGGCCGCAACTACATCGGCGCGCTGGGCAAGGTCATGCGTTCGCTGGAGTCCAAGCCCGCCGGCTTCTGGACCCAGTCCGACGAGTACATCGCCGGCGACCGCGCGACCGACGTCGACGCGGTGCTGGAGGACCTGAAGCGCCCGACCGAGGGCCGCATCTACGACGTGGAGCTGGCCCAGCGCCTCGGCGCCTCGGTCCAGCAGATCCACGAGGCCTCGGGCCTCGACCCGTGGTTCATCACGGAGATGGAGAACCTGCAGGACATTCGCACGGCGCTTCTCGACGCCCCGGTCGTCGACGAGGATCTGCTGCGCGAGGCCAAGTACTGGGGCCTGTCGGATGCCCAGATCGCCGCGCTGCGCCCCGAGCTCGCCGGTGAAGAGGGCGTGCGTTCGCTGCGCTGGCGCCTCGGCGTCCACCCGGTGTTCAAGACCGTGGATACCTGCGCCGCTGAGTTCGAGGCGAAGACCCCGTACCACTACTCGGCCTACGAGCTCGATCCGGCCGCCGAGTCCGAGGTCGCGCCGCAGACCGAGAAGGACAAGGTCATCATCCTGGGCTCCGGCCCGAACCGCATCGGCCAGGGCATCGAGTTCGACTACTCCTGCGTCCACGCCGCACTGGAGCTCTCCCGCGTCGGCTACGAGACCGTCATGGTCAACTGCAACCCGGAGACGGTGTCCACCGACTACGACACCGCCGACCGCCTCTACTTCGAGCCGCTGACGTTCGAGGACGTCATGGAGGTCTACCACGCGGAGTCGCAGTCGGGCACCGTCGCGGGCGTGATCGTGCAGCTGGGCGGCCAGACGCCGCTGGGCCTGGCCGAGCGCCTCGAGGCCGCGGGCGTGCCCATCGTCGGCACCACCCCGGACGCCATCGACCTGGCCGAGGACCGCGGCGAGTTCGGCAAGGTCCTGGCCGCAGCCGGTCTGCCCGCGCCGAAGTTCGGCACCGCGACCTCCTTCGAGGAGGCCCGCGACGTCGCCGACTCCATCGGCTACCCGGTTCTGGTCCGCCCGTCCTACGTCCTGGGCGGCCGCGGCATGGAGATCGTGTACGACGAGGCGACCCTCGAGGACTACATCAACCGCGCCACGGAGCTGTCCAGCGAGCACCCGGTGTTGGTCGACCGGTTCCTGGACAACGCCATCGAGATCGACGTCGACGCGCTGTGCGACGGCGACGAGGTCTACCTGGGCGGCGTCATGGAGCACATCGAGGAGGCCGGCATCCACTCCGGCGACTCCGCCTGCGCCCTGCCGCCGATGTCGCTTGGTCAGGGCATCATCGACCTGGTCCGCGAGTCCACGGCCAAGCTGGCGCACGGCATTGGCGTCAAGGGCCTGATGAACGTCCAGTACGCCCTGCGCGACGACACGCTGTACGTCATCGAGGCCAACCCGCGCGCCTCGCGCACCGTCCCTTTCGTGTCCAAGGCGACGTCGGTGCCCCTGGCGAAGGCCGCGTCGCGGATCATGATGGGTGCGACCATCGCCGAGCTGCGCGACGAGGGCATGCTGCCCCGCGACATCGACGGCGGTTCGCTGCCGGCCGATGCGCCGATCGCGGTCAAGGAGGCCGTGCTGCCGTTCAACCGCTTCCGCAGCCCGGACGGCCGCGAGCTCGACAGCCTGCTCAGCCCCGAAATGAAGTCGACGGGCGAGGTCATGGGCCTGGCCGGCGACTTCGGCGCCGCCTACGCCAAGTCCCAGGCCGGCGCCTACGGCGAGCTGCCGACCTCCGGCACGGTGTTCGTGTCGCTCGCCAACCGCGACAAGCGCACCCTGGTGTTCCCGATCCAGCGCCTGGCCGGCCTCGGCTTCCACATCCTGGCCACCCACGGCACGGCGGGAATGCTGCGCCGCAACGGCATCGACTGCGAGGTCGTCAACAAGCTCACCGAGGACGGCCCCGAGGTCGACGGCGCCAAGACCATCGTCGACGTCATCCGGGGCGGCGAGGTCGACCTGATCATCAACACCCCGGTCGGTTCCGCCGAGGTTCGCTCGGACGGCTACGAGATCCGCGCCGCGGCCGTGGCCATGAACGTCCCGTGCGTCACCACCGTCCAGGGCGCCGTCGCGGCGGTCCAGGGCATCTCCGCGGTGCGCAACAACGAGATGGAGGTGCAGGCCCTCCAGGACCTGCACGTCCTCGGGCAGTAGGTGCGGCGTGGCTGAATCGCCGTCGAGCGGCGGGCGCGCGGGCTTCGGTTCGCGCCTCGTCGCGGCCACGGAGGCCCGGGGCCGGCTGTGCGCGGGCATCGATCCCCACCCGTCGCTGTTGCGAGATTGGGGCCTGGGCGTCGACGTCGCCGGCGTCGAAACGTTCACCCGAATCTGCGTCGAGGCCTTCGCGGGCACCGTCGCGCTGGTCAAGCCACAGGTGGCGTTCTACGAGGCCTTCGGGTCGAAAGGTTTCGCCATTCTCGAACGGGCGCTGTCGGATCTTTCCGACGGTGGCGCGCTGACGTTGGCCGACGCCAAGCGCGGTGACATCGGTTCGACCATGGCGGCCTACGCCGATGCCTGGCTTTCCGACGGCTCGCCGTTGGCCGTGGATGCCGTGACCGTGTCTCCCTACCTGGGCTTCGGTTCGCTGGAACCGGCGCTGTCGCTGGCGGAGGAAACGGGGCGCGGGGTGTTCGTGCTGGCCGCGACCTCCAACCCGGAGGGGCGTTCGGTCCAGGGCGCCATGCTGGACCGCGAAGGCCGCGCCGTGGAGTTGTCCCAGGACATCGTCGACCGTGCGGCGCAGCGCAATGCCCCGCACGTGGCCGCCGGTGAACCGTCCGGGCCGGTGGGCGTCGTCGTCGGCGCCACGCTGGAGCGGGCGCCGCGCCTGGACGATCTGGCGGGGCCGATCCTCATGCCGGGCGTCGGTGCCCAGGGGGCGGGCCCGGCGGACGTGGATCGCCTGGCCGGCGACTGCAGGAGGCTGGCTCTGCCCAACATCTCCCGCGGGATCCTGCGCCACGGTCCGGACCCCGATGCGCTGGCCGCCGCCGTGGCCGAAGCCGCGGAGGAGTACCCCGCATAGCACCGTCGCCCACGGTCTTGTGCAACCGCCGTTCCAACCCGGCCACCTGCTGTTAAAGGTGGTGCGGATTGGGGCGGCGGTTCCTGCATCCGGGCATTCCGGTGCTATGCTTGCCGGAGTTGATCGACGCATCGCCCAGGTGGGCGACCGTGATGTCCTCTCGAAATGGCGGGCACGCACGGTGCATTGACACGGAAACGTGTTGGTGAGGTACGGTCACCTCCGGTCCGAATGACCGGACCATCCCAAAATGTCTAGTTTTTAACGGAGGAACCCGTGGCCCTTCCGCAGTTGACCCCTGAGCAGCGTGCAGCCGCCCTTGAGAAGGCCGCTCAGGCCCGCAAGGTCCGCGCCGAGCTGAAGGACAAGCTCAAGCGTGGCGCTACCGACCTGCCCGAGGTCCTGAAGCAGGCCGACGAGGACGAGATCATCGGCAAGATGAAGGTCTCCGCTCTTCTCGAGGCCCTGCCGAAGGTCGGCAAGGTCAAGGCCCAGGAGATCATGACCGATCTGGAGATCGCCCAGACCCGCCGCCTGCGCGGCCTCGGCGACCGCCAGCGTCGCGCCCTGCTGGAGCGCTTCGGCTTCTCCGCCGAGTAGTCGCCATGTCCGGGGACTCCGTTTCTCGACTGGTGGTCCTTTCCGGTCCCGCCGGCGTGGGCAAGTCGACCGTGGTCGGCAGGCTCCGCGCCGAGGTTCCGGACCTCTACTTCAGCGTCTCCATGACCACCCGCGCCCCGCGCCCGGGGGAAGTGGACGGCGAGGATTACTTCTTCGTGGACCGCGAGGAGTTCGACCGGCGCATCGACGCCGGCGAGATGCTCGAGTGGGCCGACATCCATGGTGGCCTGCAGCGGTCGGGCACTCCCCGCCAGCCGGTGGAGGAGGCCCTGGCGGCCGGACGCCCGGTGCTGGTCGAGGTCGACCTCGCCGGCGCCCGTTCGATCAGGGAAGCATCCCCGGAGGCGCACCTGCTTTTCCTCGCCCCGCCCAGCTGGGAGATTCTCGTGGAGCGGCTCACCGGCCGCGGCACGGAATCGGAGGAGCACATCAAGCGCAGGCTGGAAACGGCCCGCACCGAGATGGACGCGATCGGCGAATTCGACCAGCAGGTCGTCAACGTCGACGTGGACGAGGCCGTCGCGGAGATCACCGCGGCGCTTCTCGGAAATTGATCGTCCGGCGGTCGGAGCCGGGATGGTTCGCCATCCCGACGCCGCCGCCGGTTTTTCCGCGCCCGGGGCCCGTCGTTCGGGTTCCGCGGTTCGCGCATATTCTTCATTCAGGCTTTCACCGCACGCCGCCGTCGTGGCCGTGCACAACCAGGACAGGGAGATCGTCACAGTGTCCCAGGACATCACCGCCGCCCCCGAGGCCGTCTTCGACCCGCCGGTCGGCATCACCAACCCGCCGATCGACGAGCTCCTCAAGACCGCGTCGTCGAAGTACGCGCTGGTGATCTTCGCCGCCAAGCGCGCGCGACAGATCAACGACTACTACCAGCAGATCGACGAGGGCATGCTCGAGTACGTCGGCCCGCTGGTGACGCCGGGCGTCGCCGAGAAGCCGCTGTCCATCGCCCTGCGCGAGATCAACGCCGGCCTGCTCGAGCACACCGAGGGCTAGGCGGGGGATCGGCATGGCGGTTGATGGCAGGCTCAACGTCGTCGTCGGAGTCTCCGGGGGGATCGCCGCCTACAAGGCGTGCCACCTGGTGCGCGCCTTCACCGAACGGGGCCACTCGGTCCGGGTGGTGCCGACGCCGTCGGCGCTGAATTTCGTCGGCGCCGCGACGTTCGAGGCGCTGTCGGGCAATCCGGTGTCGACCACCGTGTTCGATGCCGTCGACGAGGTCCGGCACGTCCGCATCGGCCAGGAGGCCGACCTCGTGGTCGTCGCCCCCGCCACAGCCGACCTCATGTCGCGGGCGGCCCAAGGCCGCGCCGACGACCTGCTCACCGCCACCCTGTTGGTGGCCACCTGTCCCGTCGTCTTCGCTCCGGCGATGCACACGGAGATGTGGAACCATCCGGCGACGCGCGACAACGTCGCCACCCTGCGGCGCCATGGCGCGATCGTCCTCGATCCCGCCCACGGGCGCCTCACCGGCGTCGACACCGGTCCGGGTCGACTTCCCGAGCCAGAGCAGATCGCCAAGTTCGCGTTGCTCGCCGTCGAGGAACCCGAGGCCTTCACCCGTGATCTCGAGGGAAAGAAAGTCGTCATCTCCGCCGGCGGAACTCGAGAGGCCATCGACCCGGTGCGCTTCATCGGCAACCATTCCTCGGGCCGCCAGGGATTCGCCCTCGCCGACGTGGCCGCCCAGCGCGGTGCCGACGTCACCCTCGTCGCCGGCGCGGTCGACGCGCTGCCGACGCCGCCCGGCGTGACCCTGCGGCCCATCACCTCGGCCCGCGACCTGTCCGCCGCGATGGCGGAGGAGGCGGAGGGCGCCGACGTGGTGATCATGTCCGCCGCCGTCGCCGATTTCCGGCCCGCCGCGGAGTCCGATTCGAAGCTGAAGAAGGGCGCCTCGGACGACGCCCTGTCGCGCATCGAGCTCGTCGAGAACCCGGACATCCTCGCCGAGACCGTGCGCCGCCGCACCGTCGGCAAGCTCGACGGCGACATGATCATCGTCGGTTTCGCCGCCGAGACCGGCGATGCGTCGGCCACGCCGCTGGAGCACGCCACGGCGAAGCTGGCCCGAAAGGGCTGCGACCTGCTGATGTGCAACGACGTCTCCGGCGGCGCCACCTTCGGCGCCGAGGACAACGTCGGCTGGATCCTCGACGCCGACGGCTCCGTCGACGAGGTGCCCCACGGCTCCAAGCACGCCGTGGCCGCGCGCATCCTCGACGCGGTCGCGCGCAAGGTCGCGGCACGAGGCTGACGACGGGCCGTCGTCAAGCGATGGTCGAGCGAATACCGACACCCTGCCCGGTATCCGGACCCCGGTTCGCCACAAACTGAACCGCTTGGTCTATGATTCCCCGGGTACCCAGACAACGAACCCCGGCGCGGAGCCATCGTCCGCGCGGTTAGGAAGGCTTTCCGTGGCTCACGACCTGCGCCTGTTCTCCAGCGAATCCGTCACCGAGGGACACCCGGACAAGATCTGCGACTCCATCTCGGACGCGATCCTCGACGCCATGCTGGAGGTCGACCCCGACAGCCGAGTCGCGGTGGAGACCGTGGTCACCACCGGCCTGGTCCACGTCGTCGGCGAGGTATCCACGCGCGGCTACGTCGAGATCCCGCGCATCGTGCGCCGCCGCCTCATGGACATCGGGTTCGACTCGTCGGAGAAGGGGTTCGACGGCACCACCTGCGGCGTGTCCGTGTCCATCGGCGAGCAGTCGCCGGAGATCGGCGACGGCGTCACGGAGTCGCTGGAGTCCCGCAGCTCCGGCGGCGACGTCGAGGCCGACGATCGCGCCGGCGCCGGCGACCAGGGCCTGATGTTCGGCTATGCCGTGCGCGAGACGCCGGAGCTCATGCCGCTGCCCATCGCGCTGGCGCACCGCCTGGCCCGCCGGCTGACCGAGGTGCGCAAGGACGGCACGCTGGACTACCTGCGCCCGGACGGCAAGACCCAGGTCACCGTCGGCTACGACGAGAACGACATCCCGGTCGCGCTGGACACCGTGGTCATCTCCACGCAGCACAACCCGGGCGTCACCCACGCCCAGCTGGAGGAGGACCTGCGCCGCGAGGTCATCGAGCCGGTGCTCGCCGCCGAGGGCCTGCCGGACCTCGACGTCTCCGGCCTGACGCTGCTGATCAACCCCTCCGGCTCGTTCGTCGTCGGCGGCCCGATGGGCGACGCCGGCCTGACCGGCCGCAAGATCATCGTGGACACCTACGGCGGCATGGCCCGCCACGGCGGCGGCGCGTTCTCGGGCAAGGACCCGTCGAAGGTGGACCGTTCGGCGGCCTACGCCATGCGCTGGGTGGCCAAGAACGTCGTCGCCGCCGGCCTGGCCGAGCGCGTCGAGGTGCAGGTCGCCTACGCCATCGGCCGCGCGAACCCGGTGGGCCTGTACGTGGAGACCTTCGGCACGGGCGTCGTGGACCGCAAGGTCATCGAAGAGGCGATCCGCAAGGTGTTCGACCTGCGCCCGGCCGCGATCATCCGCGAGCTGGACCTCAAGCGCCCGATCTACGCGCAGACCTCGGCGTACGGCCACTTCGGCCGCACCGACGTCGATCTGCCGTGGGAGCGCGTCAACCGCGTGGCCGACCTCCGCGCGGCGGCGGGCCTGTAGCGCGTGCCCGGCGGGCCGTCTCTAAGATGGGTTGCCATGACGACGACCCGGGACACCATGGCCGACAGGCCGGTGGCCCGGGTCTTGCCGTTGCTGGGGTTGCCCCAGCTGGACAGGCTCTTCGACTATTCCGTGCCGGAGTCCATGTCGGCCGAGGCTCTGCCGGGGACGCGGGTGCGCATCCGGTTTTCGGGCAAGCTGGTCAACGGCATCGTGCTCGAGCGCGCGGAGTCGGCGGAGCACGACGGGGCGCTGACGCCGCTGAAGGACGTCGTGTCCCCGGAGATCGTGTACCCGCCGCGGCTGGCCCGGCTCGTCGATTCGCTCGCGGAGCTCTACGCGGGCGTGCGCTCGGACATCATCCGCTCGGCGGTTCCCTCGCGCCATGCGCGCGCGGAGAAGGCGCGGGGCGAGGGCCCGGGACCGTCCTGGGAGGAGTTGGGGCGGCTTGAGCTTGACGACGTCGATCTGGCCGCATGGGACGCCTACGCATTCGGGGCGTCGTTCATTTCCGCCGTGCGCGGCGGCGCCCCGGCCAGGGCGGCGTGGCATCCGGCGCCGGGGGAGGACGTGGCCGCGAGGTTGGCGGAGCTGGCCGTGGCGGTGGCCCGCGACGGCGGCGGCGTGCTCATCGTCGTTCCCGACCAGCGCGCGGTGGATGCGCTGGAGGCGGCGCTGCGGGAGCTGATCAGCCCGCGGCAGATCACGACGTTGGCCGCGGGCCTGGGCCCGGAGTCGCGCTACCGCCGCTACCTGGACATCCTCCACGGTTCCGCCCGGTTGGTCGTGGGCACCCGGTCCGCGGCGTACGCACCGGTGCGCGATCTGCGGCTGAGCGTGATCCTCGACGACGGCGACGACAATCTCGTCGACCCCCGCGCCCCGTACGTGCACGCCCGCGACGTGCTGGTCACCCGCTCCGCCCAGGAGGGCTGCGCGCTGATCCTCGCCTCGGCGACGCGCACCGCCGAGGTGGAGCAGCTCGTCGAATCCGGGTGGGCCCACGGGCTGGTGCCCACCCCGGAGACGCTGGCGGCCCGGATGCCCGGCATCATCCCGTCCACCGACACGGAGGCCGATCCCGAGGACATCTCCCGCGGCAGGCTGCCCGCCGCCGCCTACCGGGTGGCGGCCACCGCCCTGCGCGAGGGCATGCCCGTGCTGGTCCAGGTGCCCCGCAAGGGATACGTGCCCACGCTGGCGTGCGCACGCTGCGGCACTCCCGCTCGGTGCCGCCACTGCAATGGGCCGCTGGAGATCCCGCACGGGCCGTCGCAAAGCAATGCCGGCCCGGAAGGCGCGGGCGAGGCGGCGCCGCCGACCTGCCGCTGGTGCGGCCGCGTCGACGTGCGCCACCGCTGCCACGAATGCGGCGGGACGAGGATCCGGCCGGTCATCGTGGGCTCGGAACGCACAGCGGAAGAGCTGGGACGGACGTTCCGGCCGCATCCGGTGATCTCGTCGTCGGGGGAACGGATCCTCGACGAGGTCAAGGGCGGCGCGCGCATCGTCGTGGCCACGCCCGGCGCCGAACCGACCGTGCCCGGCGGCTACGGCGCCGCGCTGATCCTGGACACGTGGGCGACCATGAACCGCCAGGATCTGCGCGCGCAGGAGGAGGCGCTGGCCACGTGGGCGCGGGCGGTGCACCTGGTGCGGCCCGAGGCCGCCGGCGGGCACGTGGTCATCGACGCCGACGCCGCGGTGCCGGTCGTGTCCGACCTGGTCACCTGGGACATCACGGGTGCGGCGGCGCGTGAGCTGGCCGATCGCGCCG
>NZ_DURI01000208.1 GCF_012837295.1 Corynebacterium sp.
CCGTCGACCTGCGCGGCGGTGGCCCGCGCGAGCTCCGGCGTCAGCGTGGCCACGCCCGTCTCCTCAGGCAGTCCCTCGAGCGCGCGGACCGCGGCCGCGGCGAACTCGGCGGCCGACGCGTCGCCCGACTCGACGGCGGCGACGATGCCGCCGGCGCTGCTGGCGATGCGTTCGAAGGTCATGGGGCGAAAGTCTATCGGGACACTTAGGCTGGTGGGCATGACCACCGTGACCTACCTCGGCCCCGCCGGAACGTTCACCGAGGCAGCGCTTTTGGCGATGGCCCGCCGCGGCGAAATCGACCCCGCCGGCGAAAGCGCCGTCGAGACCGTGCCCGTCGACAGCCCCGGCGCCGCCCTGGCCGCCGTGCGCAAGGGCGACGCCGACTACGCCTGCGTGGCCATCGAAAACAGCGTCGACGGACCGGTGACCCCGACGTTCGACGCGCTGACCATGGGCCCCGAGCTGCAGATCTACCGCGAGACCGAGATCGGCGTGGAGTTCTCCATCCTCGTCCGGCCCGGCACGGATCCGGGGGCGATACGCAGCTTTACGACGCACCCCGTCGCATACCCCCAGGTCAAGCAGTGGGTGGACGCGAACCTGCCCGGCGTGGAATTCCACTCGGCCTCGTCGAACGCCGCCGCCGCGCACCTGGTCGCCGACGGCGTGCACGACGCCTGCGCCGCACCCGCCCGCGCCGGAGAGCTGCTGGGGCTTGACGCGATCGCCGAGGGCGTGGCCGACGTCCGCGGCGCCCGGACCCGATTCGTGCTGGTCGGCCGCCCCGGCGTGCCCACCGCCCGCACCGGAGTCGACCGAACCAGCGTGTCCTTCACCCTGCGCAACGAGCCCGGCACGCTGATGCGGTCCATGAACGAATTCGCCGTGCGCGACATCAACCTCACCCGCATCGAGTCGCGGCCGACGCGGAAGTCGATGGGCGCGTACCGGTTCCACATCGACGTCGCCGGGCACATCGACGATCCCGCGGTGGCGTCGGCGCTGGCGGCGCTGCACCTGCGGGCCGCGGACCTGCGGTTCCTCGGGTCGTGGCCCGCCGCGCAGGGTTCGGCGAACATCGACGCCGGGCCCCCCGACGTCACCGACGCCCTGGCCTGGGTGTCCGAGCTGAAGGAAGGGAAGCGACGATGACGAAGTTCGACGGCAACTTCGCCGCCGGCGAGGACCACTCGCTCGAGGAGTCGGTCGGCCGGGCGCACCGCGGGGAGGATCGGCTGATCCTCATCCGCCACGGCCAGACCCACGCCAACATCGCGCGGATCCTGGACACCGCGCTGCCCGGGGCGCCGTTGACCGACCACGGGATCATCCAGGCCCGGCGGCTCGGGCGCGTGCTGCTGCCGTCGCGGGAGCGGATGAGCGAGGTCGTGACGTCCCATGCCCTGCGCGCCCGTCAGACCGGAGCGGGCGCGGTGGCGGGGCTGCATCATCTGGCGGGGCCGGGAGTGCGGCTGCGCCACGAGTCCGGGCTCCACGAGGTCCAGGCCGGCGAAATCGAAGGCCGCAGCGACTTCGACGCCCATCGCCGCTTCATGGAAATCTTCCACGGCTGGCTCCACGGCGACTTCGGCGCGAAGGTCCCCGGCGGCGAGTCCGCCGACGACGTCCTCGCCCGCTACCTCCCGGTGCTGCGAAGGCTCGTCGCCGAGGGCCGCGATGCGCCATGGCCGGGCGCCGATTCGGCGTCGGCTTCTCCGCTTGACGACGGCCCGTCGTCACGCAACGAGCCCTTCTCGTCGGAGCGGGCCGCGAGCGCCGGCGGCCCGGACGATGCCGGCCGCAACATCGCCGTGGTCAGCCACGGCGCGGCGATTCGCCTGATCGCGCAGCACTTGGCGAACATCGAGGGCCAGTTCATCTTCGACAACCCGCTGCCCAACGCCGCGCGCGTGGAGCTGGTGCGCGACGTCGACGCCGGCGACGGCGACGCGGCCGGATCCTGGAAGCTGGCGCGCTGGGGCGAACTGAGCAACGAGCCCGAGGCGCGGTAGGCCGGGCGTCTGGAAGCGTCGCCCGCCGCCCGCTGGCTCGGCACTCACTGACCCGGCATCCGCTGGTTCGGCGCGCGCCTCAACGCCGCAGATACCTACGTTCCGGCCAGATACTCACGTTCAAACGTAGGTATCCGGCCGGAACGTAGGTGTCTGTGCGGTCGGCGTTACGACTGGTGGGGTGGACGCGTGCCGGCGGGCAACGCTGCTGCGCAGAAAGACGTCCAGTGGACAGAAAGACGTGGTTGACCAGCTCTTTCTGTCCGCTGGGCGTCTATCTGTGTGTGGTGGGGGCGAAGTCCGCGGCGATCGAGGTGTGTGGGGCTCGCGTTACCCGTACCCGAGGCGGTCGAGGTCGTCCTCGTCCATGCCGAAGAAGTGCCCCACCTCGTGGAGGACGGTGACGCGGATCTGC
>NZ_DURI01000209.1 GCF_012837295.1 Corynebacterium sp.
GCGCCAGTTCGGCGATCAGCTCGGGCACCTCGATGCCCGCGGCACCGGCGGCGGAGTCGTCGTGAAGGTCGTCGTCATGGCGGCTCATGGCCCCAGGGTATGCGGGTTTGAGTTGCTTGACGACGGCTTGCCTGGGAGGCGGGCGTCGTCAAGCATCGTTTTACCGCGGAATGCCCACGGGCGGAGCGCCTGCGGGACCGGTCTTCTTCGGCGTCGGAGGGACCGCCGCCTTGACGACGATCAGGGCCGTAAGCGCGAAACCGGCGGCGAGGAACGCCTGGAACCAGTTCACCCCGACGGCGACGGTGAGACCCAGATCCATGCGGACCTCCACCGGCAGAATGAAGGAAATGGCGGCACCCATGACGAAGACGAACCACGTCATGAGCTGCAGGGGCTTCTTCGCCGACTCATTCCCGGTGAACAGGCGGAAAGCGCGCCATGCCATCGCCATGGCCAACCACGTGCCGCAGACGCCGAGGAAGAAGACCACGAAGATGAAAATCAGCGATTCCTCGGACGGCTCGGCGCCGTAATCGTACATCTTGTAGATCTGCACGATTCCCTGCACGAAGACCGCCAGGAAGGGGATGAAGGCCATGAACGTGAAATGCGCCGACGCTCCCCACAGCAGGGCCGCAATCCGGGAATGGCGGTGCCCGTCGACGACGGTGAAATCGGACCTGCCCTTCTGGGCCGCGAATGCATCACCGGCCGGGGGAATGAACGACGCGATCACCGCGCCCACCGCGATGGCGATGCCGAACAGGGTGGCGGCGCCGTCACCCTTGATGACCTGGCCCGTACCGGCCATGTTGATGACGATGGGCATGATCAGCGCGTTGAAGAAGACGTTGGCCACGAGGATGCCCGCGTACACGGCGAGGAAGGACCGGGCGGCGCCGGAGCCCTGGACGAATGCGCGGACGACGCCCAACATCACCAGGGAGACGAACACGTAAATGCCGACGCTCAAGAAGACGGCGACGGTGGTTTCGGCGGGGATGTTCGTGCCGCCGAACGCGCGGAAGGGCGTCGGGACGACGTAGCCGTACATGGTCAGCGCCGATTCCCCGGAGGCGTACAGCCCGGTCG
Organism: Corynebacterium sp.; assembly: GCF_012837295.1. GTDB lineage: Bacteria > Actinomycetota > Actinomycetes > Mycobacteriales > Mycobacteriaceae > Corynebacterium. Next base: position 1,096 of record NZ_DURI01000209.1, read on the forward strand.
CGAAGAACCAGGCGGCTCCGATCATGATGACCGCCGCAGGTGCCCCGGCTGCCCTGGTGCCATGGAAAGTGTGGGCGCGTGCCGTCGGGGTGAGGCTGAATCCGAGCGCCGTGCACGACAGTGCGGTGGCGATGAAAAGGCCGATGAGGCCGATGGTCATGAACCGGCTCGTGCTCTCGGCGCCGTAGTCCATGAGGAAACGGAACGACAGGAACATCACGGCGAGGACGACGCCCGTGAGCACCGTCAACCACGACCATGCGGATGGCGATCCCTTGCGGTACCTCAGCGACAGCCACACCATCAGCCCCGGGATGGCCAGCGCGAACAGGAGCATCGACGGTACTTCGATCACGTACCACGTGGTGGGATAACCGATGGAGTACACGCTCGCGGCCACTCCGTCCGAATCGGGGCGGAACTTGGTGAATGCCTCGACCACTCCGCCGATCAGTGACAGTGCCATCACGACGCCCGCCGCCAACCACAGCCAGCCGGCGAGCGACGGCGAACCTACGGCGGGTCGTGCCGGGCCATCCTCCGGCCACTTCGCGTACACGGGGGCCGACGGACCGGGGGCGGCCTTCGGCGCGAGCGCGCGGGCCATGCCCGATCCCGGGTTGGGTGTGCCCATCATGTGCCGACTATCGAACGGCGGCCGGGTGGCCGCGGGGCCGGGAAATCCGGGGGACGGGTTGACCGGCATCTGCGGCGGGCCCCACTGGTTCGGCCCCGGCGCCTGCTCATTCGGCGGAAGAGCCCAACTCTCGGCGCCATTGCCGGGCGGCGGTCCGGAGAAGGGGCTGCCGCCCGTGTTTTCCCTGTTCATGAGCCCAATCGTAGTATCGTGTCCGGGGCCTGCGAATCGGGCGACCCCGAGGTGGGTCACCCGTCGTCACGCGGCGACCGCGGACTCCCGCAGAGCCATCCCGGCGGCGGCGACGACGACCACGAGACCCGCCCAGCTGAGCGGGGAAAGGTGCTGTCCGAGGATCGCCAC
>NZ_DURI01000023.1 GCF_012837295.1 Corynebacterium sp.
ACTTATGGCACATGGATTGTCAACACTTCTGGCACAGCGAGTTTCACGACTTATGGCACATGGATCGCCGACACTTCTGGCACACCACCACGCACGGGCTAGCGGGCCCGTTTGGTGATCTTCCGCGTGGTGGCCATTGGCGACACCCCACTGCGGCGCCTCGGCCAATCCAACGTGGCCCCCTTGCCCCATCGGCCACAGGTGCCCCCGTCAAACCCCACGGAACCGATCACCGTCGAGGCGCGTCTAAAAGGGTGACTTCAACGACGACCATGACGGGGGAACCATGGCATCGCCCACCGACACAACGATTCGAACTCATCCAAGCGGAGTTATTCTCCTCCGCGACCAAACCACGCTGGGTACGGAGGAACTCCGTCGGCGCTTTCGCACGGGAGGGCTGAGGCGCATCACCCGCGGGGTCTACGCCACCGGCGAAGACAGGCCCCGGTACGAGGAATATCGGCTGCGGGCAGCCGCCGCGGGACTCATTCATTCCGACGCAACGGTCACCGGCACGGGCGCCGCCGCCCTCCATGGGCTCGACTTCCTGTATCCGCCGGGGCTGATCGTCGATGTTCTATCGCCGAGGGTCAACGGATCACGCAAGAGCGGTTTCGTGCGATTGCGGCAGCACCGAAACTCCCACGGTGAAGCAGAAGACGTGACCGCGGAGGATACCGCGCGCGGGGCCCAAGAGGACCGTGGGAACGGGGACACGCTGACTTCAGCTGGAATTCGGACCACCTCGCCGGCACACAGCGCAATCGAAGCCGCGATGATCCATGGCCCGCGGTCGGGACTGGTCATCGCGGAATCGGCGCTATGGAAAGGAAAGTGCCGACGCGAGGACTTGGCCGCAGCGGTGCGCGTCGCCGATCTGGTCGCGACGCTCAAGGCCGCCGGCCGCGGCCCCGCCGATTTGCTCGACGACCTCGCCCGCGCCCACGGCCTGCACAAGACCGCGCCGCTGACGTTCCGCGTCGACGACGTCGCGCTCATCGCCGAAGGGATGGCGCGGCTGCGCGCGAACCCGCCGGCGACGCTGGCCGGGGCCACGGTGACCGCCGTCCACGACCTGTCCGACGGGTGGGAGGGTCTGCCGCCGACCGACGGGCTGATGCTGCTGACGGAGGCCGACGACCGCGTCATCGCGCGCCCGTCCGGCACCGAGCCGAAGCTGAAGTGCTACCTCGAGGTCATCGTGCCGGTCGCCGAGTCCGGCGACGTGCCCCACGAGGAGGCCGCCGCCCGGCTACGGACCATCGCCGCCGAACTGTCGGAGGTCCTGGGGATGTAACGGCGGGGAGGTGGCCCGCCCCGGACCAGCCCCGCTGCCCGCGCCTATCCCAGGTGCGGGCAGTACTGCTTTCCGGCGCCGGCCGCCCCGTCGGGCTCTGCCGCCCCGTCCGCGCCCGGCTCGTCCACGGCGGCGCGGTGCCGTTCATCCAGCGCCCGGAACAGCGCGGTATTCATGCGAAACGCCAGGACGGCCTCGGCGAGGACGCGGTCGCGGACGTCGTCGCGCAGATCCAGCGCGTCGAGGCGATCCCGGTACGCGTCGCGGTAGGGCTTGATCTTGCCCAGGGCGGAGAAGTCGTAGAACCGCGCCCCGTCGCCGTCGATTCCGTAGTGGTCGCGGAGCTTCCGCGCGATGATCTGCCCACCGGACAGGTCGCCGAGGTAACGCACGTAATGGTGCGCGACCAGCGACGAAGCGTTGCGGGTGCGTGCCAGCTCGGCCAGCCGGTTGACGTAGGCGGCCGTCTGCGGCAGCGCCTCGATCGACGAGCGCCAGCGCGGGCCGATGAGGAATTCGAGGTCCCTCTCCAGTGCGGCGTGGCGTTCCAGGCGCACGTCGGCGATGGCGGCGCCCTCCGGGGTGTCGGCGATGGCGCGCACCGCGTCCTCGAGCGCGCCGTAGATGAACCACAGCTGCCCGGCGAGGTCGGCGGCGGCGCAGGCGCCGAGGTGGCCGTAGTCGCCGTCGAGCAGGGCGGTCATGAAGCCGGAGTTCTCGGCGTCGTCGTGGGCGGCGGCGGTCGCCTCGCGCAGTCGCACGGTCAGGCGGTCGGTGGTCGTCTGGAGCATGGCGCCCCTCCTAGCTTGGTGATGTCGGTCGGTTGCTTGGGTGGTTCGGGTTGCTTTACGACGCCCGCGCGCCAGCTCTTCGGCGTGCCGGGACGATGACGGGGTTGCCCCCGGAGTCGGCGAGGACCTCGACGTCCAGGCCGTAGACGTCGCCGATGAGCTGGGCGGTGAGCGTCTCGGCCGGCGTTCCTGCGGCGACGACGCGGCCGGCGTCGAGGACGATGACGTCGTCGGCATGCGCCGCAGCTGCCGCCAGATCGTGGAGCACCACGACGACGGTCGCGCCGGCGCGGGCGCGGGCGCCGATGACGCGGAGCATCGACTCGGCGTGACGCAGATCGAGCGCGGCGGTCGGTTCGTCGAGAAGCAGGATCGGCGTGTCCTGCATGAGCACCCGCGCGCAGTGCACGCGGGCCAGTTCACCGCCGGACAGCACGGTGACGGGGCGATCGAGCAGATGCTCCACGTCGCAGTCGGCGATGACGCGGCGTCGCAGATCCGGGTCGGGTTCGCCCCACGGGCTGCGGCCGAATTCGATGACCTCCCCGGCGGTGAACGGCACCGTCGCCGGGTGCGATTGCGGCAGCACGGCGCGCAACCGGGCGCGGTCGCGAGTGGGCACGGCATGCAGGTCCGCGCCGTCGAAGAAGACACCGCCGGCATCCGGCGCCCGGTCCCCCGACAGCGCCGCGAGCAGCGTCGACTTGCCCGCGCCATTCGGCCCGACCAGCGCGGTGACGCGGCCGGGGGATGCGTGGACGGTGACGTCGTCAAGCAGGATCCGCCCGGACCTGCGCACCCGCACGGACCGGGTGGCCAGGCCCCGCGCGGCGCCAGCGGGCACCCCGGGCAGAATGTCGCGGAGATCGGGGGCCTTCATCGCCGCACCGCCCGTCCGCCGCGCAGCAGCAGCCAGAAGAACAGGGGGCCGCCGACGAGGGAGGTCAGCATGCCCAGCGGCAGATCCGCGCCGACGACGAGCGTGCGCGCGGCGAGGTCCGCCAACGTGGCCACCAGCGCGCCACCGAGGAGCGACGCCGGCAGCAGCGCCGAATGGCCGGGGCCGAGAATCAGCCGCAGCGCGTGCGGCACGACCAGGCCGATGAACACGATGATGCCGGAAAACGCCACGCCCACCGCGACGACCAGGGCCGTCAGACCGATGACCGTGCGCCGCAGCTTTACGACGTCCACGCCCAGATGCCCCGCCTGGGCCTCCCCCAGGCCGAGCAGGTCGAGGCGGCGGGCCAGCGCCCACATCACCGCGGCCGACGGGAACGTGACGGCGGCGACGATCGCCGCCGAGGTCCAGTCCCCGCCGGCGAAGCTGCCCATTTGCCAGAAGACGATGCGGTCGCGGGCGGCGGGCTCGGCGATGAACGTCAAGCCCGAGACCAGGCCCCCGCAGACGGCGTTGACCGCGACGCCGACGAGGATGATGCGGGCGACGTCGCGGCCGCCGCGGGCGGTGGCGGCGACGATGGCCGTGGCCAGCGCACCACCTGCGAAGGCGCCGGCCGCGATGGCCCAATCCGCCGCGGCCGGGCCGAGGGCG
>NZ_DURI01000210.1 GCF_012837295.1 Corynebacterium sp.
GTCGACGAAGGCGACCTTGTCGGCGAACTCCGGGGCGATGTCGCCGAATACGTAGTCGAAGATCGACTCGTCCGGGATGATGGCGTCGGGCCTCGGGCTGGTCTGCGGCATGTTTTCCTCCACGTGTTCGTGAGCGATCCCGCTATCATCCGCGCGGTGCGGGTCGTGTGCTGGATCACATATGGTCTTGACGTGAGATCGTAACTGAATCAGGATTCAGGCACCAGAGCGATTTTCGGAACGGGCCGGAACGGAAAGGTGGCGGGCCATGGCACGTGGAGAGGGCAGGCGGGAAGCGATCCTCGCGGCGGCCCGGACGGTCTTCGTCCGCGACGGATACGCGGCGGCGAAGCTCGCCGACGTCGCCGCGGAGGCGGGCTGTTCCGTCGGCACGCTGTACACGCACTTCGAGGACCGCGACGATCTGCTCGCCGAAGTGCTGCGCGGGGTGGAGGAAGAGATGCGGCGTTCGCGGGGTCCCCGCCCGGAAGGCCTTGCGCCGGCTGCGGAGATCGCCGCGGCGAACCGGTCCTACCTGGAGTCGTACCGGAAAAACGCCAGGCTGATGGCGTTGCTGGAGCAGGTGTCCCAGATGCATCCGGGCTTTCGCGAGCTGCGGTTGCGGCGCGCCCGGGACTTCGTGGGCCGCAACGCCGCGGCCCTGCGCCGCCTCCGCGACGCCGGCGTCGTGGACCCGGCCGTCGACGTGGAGATGATGGCCGCCTCGCTGTCCGCGATGGTCTCGCGCATGGCCTACGGGGCGTGGGTGGACGGCGAGTACCCGGACGATGACGCCACTCTCGAGCGTGTGCTGGCGACGGTCAACCGCATCTGGTGGGCCTCGCTGGGCATGCGCGCGGTGGACCGGGGTGGCGCCGATTGAGGTGGCGGTGGGCGTCGTAAAGCGGAAAACCAGTGACTTGAATCACGATTCAATCTAGGCTGGGCCCCGACAGCGCCCGGATGGGGCGCGCGGAGGAAAGGACCGGCCATGATCGCTCATGAATTCACCGGGAAGGTCGCCCTGGTCACGGGCGGAACGAGGGGGATCGGCAACGCCACCGCCCGGATCCTCGCCGAGGGCGGGGCGAAGGTGGCCATCACCTCGCGCAAGGCGGAGGCCGCGGAAGCCGCGGCGGCGGAGTTGTCGGGGATCACCGGCGGCACGGTCATCGGGCTCGCCGCGCATGCAGGAGAGCCGGACGCCGCGGACGAAGCCTGCGCCCGGGTGCGCGGCGAATTCGGCGGCCTGGACATCCTGGTCAACAACGCCGGCACCAACCCGGCCTACGGGCCTGTGCTGAAGCAGGAGCGCTCGGCGCTGGAAAAGACCTTCGCCATCAACGCGCTGGCCCCGATGAATTGGGTGCGCGCCGCCGTCGGCCACGGCCTGGGGGAGCGGCCCGGCGCGGCGGTGGTCAACGTCGCGTCGATCGGCGCGTGGACCGTCGAGGACGGCCTGGGCGCCTACAACGCGTCGAAGGCGGCGCTGCTGCACGTGACCAAGCAGCTCTCCCGCGAGCTGGCGCCGCAGATCCGCGTCAATTCCGTGTCACCGGGTGTGGTGCGCACCAAGCTCGCCGAGGCCCTGTGGCGCGAGCACGAACCGATGGTGGCCGCCGCGACGCCGCTGGGCCGCATCGGCGAGCCGGAGGACGTCGCCGACGTGATCTGCTTCCTCGCCGGCGCCGGCGCGCGCTGGATCACCGGCGCGGACCTGGTCGTCGACGGCGGCCAGCTCATCGGCACGGCGGGGATGTAGGGCGGCCATGGATTTCCGCGAATCGGACCGCGCCCGGGAGTACCGCGAACGCCTCGAGGCATTCATGGACGAGTGCGTGTACCCGGCCGAGGCGACCATCGGCGAGCAGGTCCGCGCCTCCGGCGACCCGCACCACCACCCGGCGGCGATGGAGGAGCTCAAGGGCGAGGCGAAGTCCCGTGGCCTGTGGAACCTCTTCCACCCGCACCCGGGGCGTGGGCCGGGGTTGAGCAACGTCGAGTACGCGCCGCTTGCGGAGATCATGGGCCGCAGCCCGCACATCGCCCCGGAGGCCTGCAATTGCAATGCCCCGGACACCGGCAACATGGAGGTCCTCGAGCTCTACGGCACCGAGGAACACCGGCGGCGGTGGCTCGAACCGCTGTTGGCCGGCGAGATCCGCTCGGCGTTCTGCATGACCGAGCCGGGCGTGGCCTCCTCCGACGCCACCAACGTGGCCATGCGCATGGAGCGCGTCGACGGCGGCTGGAAGCTCAACGGCCGCAAGTGGTTCACCTCCAACGGGATGCACCCGAACCTGCGGGTGCTCATAGTCATGGGCAAGACCTCGCCGGACGCCGAGACCCACCGCCAGCAGTCGATGCTCGTGGTTCCGGCGGATGCGCCGGGCGTGACCGTGCTGCGGGACCTGCCGGTGTTCGGCTTCCACGATCGCGAGGGGCACGCGGAAGTGCTCTTCGACGACGTCGTGGTGCCCGATTTCGACGTGCTGAAGGGAGAAGGAGAGGGATTCCGCATCGCGCAGGACAGGCTCGGCCCAGGGCGCATCCACCACTGCATGCGGGCCATCGGCATGGCCGAGCGCGCGCTGGAGATGATGTGCCGTCGTGCGATGGAGAGGTCGACGTTCGGCACGCTCCTGGCCGACCGCGACAACGTCCGCGACCGCATCGCCCAGGCGCGCATCGACATCGAGATGGCCCGGCTGCTGACGCTCAAGGCCGCGTGGCTGATGGACGAGGCCGGCAACAAGGCCGCCCGCCAGGAGATCGCGGCGATCAAGGTCGCGGCCCCGGCGACGGCGTTGCGGGTGGTCGACCAGGCGATCCAGCTCTTCGGCGGCGAAGGCGTCACCGATGACGTGCCGTTGGCCCAGTTCTGGGCGGGCCTGCGCGCCCTGCGCCTGGCCGACGGTCCCGACGAGGTGCACCTGATGACCATCGCGCGCGGCGAACTCCGCCGATACCGTGGAGACAGGACACCGAAAGGCGGAGAACGATGAACGAGCGAACCGGAACCGGCGACGGCGCCATCACCCCCTTCGACGAGGCCCGGCTGGCCGAGTGGCTGGAAACGCTGCCCGGCGCCACCCGCGGTCCCGTGCGCCTGGAGCGGCTGGGCGCGGGGCAGTCGAACTTGACCTACCTGGCGCGCGATGCGGAGGGGCACGTGGTCGTCGTCAGGCGGCCCCCGATGGGTTCGCTGGCGTCGTCGGCCCATGACGTCGCCCGGGAGGGCAGGATCATGGCGGCGCTGGCCGGCACCGGGGTGCCCGTGCCCGAGATCCTCGGCGTGCGCTCGGAGCCCGACGTCGCCGAGGTGCCCGTGGTGGCCATGGAGCTGATCGACGGCACCGCCGTGACCTCGTCGGCCATCGCCGACGAGATGCCGGTGACCGCGCGCCGGGCGGTCGGGGAGGGGCTCATCGACGCGATGGCCGCCATCCACGCCGTCGATCTGGCCGAGGTCGGGCTCGACGGCCTGGCCTCCCACGAGCCGTATGCGCCGCGGCAGTTGCGCCGCTGGTCCGGGCAGTGGGAGAAGACCCGCACCCGCGACTCCGCCGCGCTCGACGATCTGACCCGCCGCCTGTGGGACGGCGTCCCCGAGCAGGACGCGACCGTGCTCGTCCACGGCGACCTGCATCTGGGCAACGTCATGTGCGACACCGGCACCGGCGAGATCAAGGCCGTCGTCGACTGGGAACTGGCCACGCTGGGCGATCCGCTCGCCGACGTCGGCACCCTGCTGGCCTATTGGCCTGAGCGGGATGGCCTGGTGCTGCCCGGCTTCGGGGCGGCGCTGGCCGAGGGCTTTCCGACGGGGCCGGAGCTCGCGGACCGTTACCTGGCCGCCACCGGCCGCGACCGGGCGGCGCTGGAGTACTGGCGCGTCCTGGGGCTGTGGAAGGTGGCCATCATCGCCGAGGGCGTGGTCCGCCGCGTCCGCGACATGCCCGCCAACGAAGCGCCCGTCGGTGCCCCGACCGCGGAGATGGTCGACGGCCTCATCGCCTACGCCACCGGCGCCGCGGACCGCGCGGGGTTGTAGGGGGCGCTGCCAATAGCGGGTGGCGCCGGATTTAGCCCCCGAACCGCTGCGCCACCAGGCGTTCCAGGGCCTTGCGGGCCGTGGCGCCGTCGGTGGTCCGCCAGAACGGCGGCATCGACGCGGCTATCCAGGAGCCGTAGCGCTGCGTGGCCAGGCGGGGGTCCAGCACGGCGACGACTCCGCGGTCGTCGACCGACCGCAGCAGCCGGCCCGCGCCCTGCGCCATGAGCAGCGCGGCGTGGGTGGCGGAGACCTCCATGAAACCGCTGCGGCCCGCCTCGTTGGCGGCGTCGGAACGCGCCGACAACAGCGGGTCGTCGGGGCGCGGGAACGGGATCCGGTCGATGACCACCAGCGACAACGCGGGGCCGGGGACGTCGACGCCTTGCCACAGGGTCAAGGTGCCGAACAGGCACGAATTTTCCGAGGCCGCAAACTTCTCCACCAGATTGCCGATGGCGTCGTCGCCCTGGCACATCACGTCAAAGGGGAGGCGCGTGCGCATTTCCTCGGCCGCCGCCTCCGCGCCGCGGCGAGAGGAGAACAGGCCCAACGTGCGCCCGCCCGCGGCCTTGATCAGCTCGGCCATCTCGTCCATGACCTTCGGGTCCGTGCCATCGCGGCCCGGCTTGGGCAGGTGCCGGGCGACGTAGAGGATCCCCGACTTCGCGGGGTCGAAGGGCGTGCCCACGTCCATGCCGTCCCACTCGCCCTTCGGCAGCCCCCACGTGGCGGCCATAGCATCGAAGCGCCCGCCCAACGCCAGCGTCGCCGACGTCAGGACCACGATGTTCTCGCTGAACAGGCGGTCGCGCAGCAGATCCGACACCGTCAGCGGCGCCACGCACAGGGCGCGCCGGTCGGTCATCCACACCACGTCGCCGTCGTCCATCGCGAGCATGCGCACCGCCGCGTCGTGCATGTTCTCCAGCGCGGCACGGACGGTCTGGCGCTCGGTGGCGTCGCCCTCCTGGCCCGTGGCCAGCGCCGTCTGCGTCTTCCACAGTGCGTCGCGCAGGGCGGTCAACGGCACGCCGGCTTCCGGGGGGATGTCGTCCCAGCGTCCGACGCCGTCGTCGCCAAGCGAAACCAAAGCCTCCTGCAGCATCCCCGCCGCATCCTCGAGATCCCCCGCCTCCTCGGCGGCGCCGACCTTCTTCGCGCGCTTGGCCGTCAGCGTGATGCCGGTGGCGGTGAGCTCCTCGGTGGCCACCGAGGTGATGCGGCCGTCGAGCTCGTGGGCCTCGTCGACGATGACGTACTCGTGCTCCGGCAGGATCAACCCGTCCGACATCGCGTCGATGGCCAGCAGCGCGTGGTTGGTCACCACCACGTCGACGTCGGCGGCGCGGGACTTCGCGGCCTCGGCGAAACAGGACTCGCCCATCGGGCACTTCATCGCGCCGACGCACTCGCGGGAGGTCACCGACACCTGGCGCCACGCCATGTCGGACACGCCGCGGTCGAGGCTGTCGCGGTCGCCGTCCTCGGTCTCGTTCGCCCATTCGCGCAGTTTGAGCACCTGCGCCGCCGTCCGCGACAGGGCGGATGGGTCGATGAGCGCGCCGGTGTCGCCGATGCCGTCGCCGCCGTCTTCGTCCAACGGCACCTCGGCGACCTTGTTCTGGCACAGGTAGTTGTTGCGGCCCTTGAGAATGGCGAACGTCGGCCGACGCGACAGGTGCGGCTCCAGTGCGTCGGCCAGGCGCGGCAGGTCGCGCTCGACGAGCTGGCGCTGCAGCGCGATCGTCGCCGTGGACACGATCACCGCCCGGCCGTCCTCCATCGCCCGCACGATCGCGGGGACCAGGTACGCCAACGACTTGCCGGTGCCGGTGCCCGCCTGGACAGCCAGGTGGCGGCCGGATTCCATCGCCTCATGCGCCGCGCGGGCCATGGTCACCTGCCCGGCGCGCTCCGTGCCGCCCAGCGCCGCGACCGCATGGGCGAGCAGTTCCTCGACGCGGTCGGCGCCGGTCGCCCCGCCCGGCTCCGGCGCGGCGTCAGACACCGGCGAAGCGCACGTGGATGACGGGCTCGTCGCGCGACAGCGCCAGGCCCTCCCACGGCAGGGAGATCAGTGCGCGGGCCAGGTGGTCGCGGCTGTCCTCGAGGGTGGGCAGGCCGTCGGCGAGCTCGCCGCCGCGGACCATGGGGATGGTCAGTTCGACCGCGTCGAGGGTGCCGGTGTCCGGGGCGTCGGTGCCCAGCGGGAACGCGATTTCCTCGACGGCGGTGCCGGAGCGCCGGCACGCGCGCACGGCGGCCTTCGCGCCGCCATGGCTCTTCTTGTCCCGCGAACGCTTGGCGACGGGCACGCCGTCGACCTCGACGAGCTTGTACACGAGTCCCGCCGTGGGGGCCCCGGAGCCGGTGACGACCGACGTGCCCACGCCATAGACGTCGACGGGCTCGGCGCGCAGCGCGGCGATGGCGAATTCGTCGAGGTCGGAGGACACGACGATGCGGGTGTTGTGGGCGCCCAGGCCGTCGAGCTGCTGGCGGACCTGCCGGGCCAGCACGCCGAGATCGCCGGAGTCGATGCGCACCGCGCCCAGCTCGGGGCCGGCGACCTCGATGGCGGTGGCCACGCCGGCGGTGATGTCGTAGGTGTCCACGAGCAGGGTGGTGTCCAGGCCGAGGGTCTCCACCTGGGCGCGGAAGGCGCCGGCCTCGTCCGGCGTGCCGTCGGCGTTGGTGTGCAGCAGCGTCCACGAGTGGGCGGCGGTGCCCGACGCCGGGATGCCGTAGCGGGCGGAGGCCTCCAGGTTGGAGGTGGCGGTGAATCCGGCCAGGTAGGAGGCGCGGGCGGCGGTGACCGCGGCGTCCTCGTGGGTGCGGCGCGACCCCATTTCGATGATCGGGCGGCCGCCCGCGGCGGTGACCATGCGGGCCGCGGCCGAGGCGATGGCGGAGTCGGCGTTGAGGATCGACAGGATCACCGTCTCCAGGATCACGCACTCGGCGAAGGTGCCGCGCACGGTGAGGATCGGCGACGCCGGGAAGTACAGCTCGCCTTCGCGGTAACCGTCGATGTCGCCGGTGAAGCGGTAGTTGCGCAGGTAATCCAGCGTCTCGGCGTCGAGGAAGTCGAGCGTCGCCAGCTGGTCCTCGGTGAACCGGAACCGGGAGATGGCGTCGAGGACGCGGGCGGTGCCGGCGACCACGCCGTAGCGCCGCTCGTTGGGGAGCCGGCGCCCGAAGACCTCGAACGCGCACTTCCTGTCGGCGGTGCCGTCGCGAAGCGAAGCCTGGAGCATGGTCAGCTCGTACTTGTCGGTCAGCAGCGCCGTCGACTCGGGTGTGGGGGCCATCGGATTCGTCACGCCGACGAGTCTAGTCGGGACGGCCCCCGGGGTGGCCCGGTGCACGGGATCGCGCACGTCGTTATCCTTGGGCGCATGACCATGCCAGCCGCCACCCCGATGGGCGTCATCGACGCCGAGACCGTGACCGAGTCGAATCGGCCATGGCAGTGCGTCGTGTGGGATGACCCGGTCAACTCCATGAGCTACGTGACCTACGTGTTCCAGATGCTGTTCGGCATGGACCGCAAGAAGGCGCACGAGCTGATGCTCAAGGTGCACAACGAGGGCAAGGCCGTCGTGTCGTCGGGGGAGCGCGACAAGGTGGAGTCGGACGTGAAGAAGCTGCACAAGGCGGGCCTGTGGGCGACCATGCAGCAGGCTGATTGAGACAGGCTGAACAAGAGGAGAGTGCCCATGCGCCCCTGGAAAAGGAAGCGGGGGATGCTGCGAGGCGGAGCCCGGTACGTCACGGTCCTGGAGCCCGCGGAGCGTGCGCTGCTGGGCGAGCTGTCGGCCACCGTCGCCGACGCCCTGATCGGCCGGGCGCAGTCGGCGCCGAAGGACGAGCTGTCGGAGTTGACGGGAATGCCGTCGGGTCATGCGGAGGCGCCGGACGATCCGCGCCTGGCGCGCCTGCTGCCGGATTTCGCCGCCGAGGGCGAGGAGTCCGTGGAGGGCGAGAACCGGCTGATGCGCCAGTTGCACGAGTCGGACATCGTCAAGGGCAAGTTGATCGATTTGCGCGCCATCATCGAGGCGCTGGAGCCCGCGGACAACGGCCAGGTGTCGTTGACGGAGGAGCAGGCGAACCAGTGGATCGCCGCGATCAACAGCCTGCGCCTGTATCTGCACGCGGCGCTGGAGGGCCATGACGGGCCGATCGCGAAGGCGGAGGAGACCGACGCGATGTACCAGTGGCTCAGCTACAACCAGGAGTCGCTGGTCCAGGAGCTGATGCGCGAATGACCGGCGGCGGTGTCCACGTCGCGTCGGCGTCGTTCGGGGGACGCTTGACGACGGGGCCGGCCGCATCGCCGTCCCGCCTGCCCGGCATTTCCGTCGGGCACGCGTCGGTGGCGGACACGGGCGTGACCGTGGTGGCCTGCCCGGAGGGTGCGGTCGCGGCGGTGGACGTGCGCGGCGGCGGGCCGGGCACCCGGGAGACGGATCTGCTGGAGCCCCGCAACACAGTGCGGGAGGCCCACGCCATCGTGTTGAGCGGCGGTTCGGCCTTCGGGCTGGCCGCCGCCGACGGCGTCATGCGAGGTCTGGCCGAGCGGGGCCACGGGTTCGGCGTGACGGAGGAGTTCCCCGATGTCCGCGTGCCCATCGTGCCGGCGGCCGTCATCTTCGATCTGCTGCTCGGGGAGCGTGAGGTCCCCGACGCGGAGTTGGGACGGAAGGCGCTGGAGGCGGCGCTGGACCCGGCGCGTGATGGTGGCGAACAATCTGAAGGAGCAGCTTCCGGTTGCGTCGGCGCGGGCACCGGGGCGATGGCCGGGGCGCTCAAGGGCGGCGTCGGCCAGGCGGCCGTGACGCTCGCGGATGGCTCGACGGTCGCGGCGATCGTCGTCGCGAATCCGATGGGCGCGGTCGCCGGGCCCGACGGGCGACTGTGGGCCGATCCCGGCCGTGGTGCGATTCCGGAAGAGGCGCTGACCGCGCTCGACGAGAACTTCGTCGGCCTGACCAAGATGCCGGCGACGAAGTCCGGCGGGGCCGGCAGCTCCCTCAACACGACCATCGGTTGCATCGTCACCGACGCGCCGCTGAGCCAGGACCAGGCGCAGCGGCTGGCCATGGCGGGACACGACGGCATGGCCCGCGCCATCCGCCCGTCGCACCTGCCGATGGACGGAGACACCCTGTTCTGCCTCGCCACGGGAACGTTCCGGGGTGCCGAGGCGTTGGAGGGGGAGAAGGACCCGGTGACGGACCCGGCGACGCTGGCCCTGCTGGCGGCCGCCGCGGCCGACGCGGTGGAACACGCCATCGTCGACGCCGTCACGTCGGCACAGGCGCGGGCCGGGGTGCCGGCGTTCTCCGATCTCGCGAAGACGGACTGGAACCGGCCCGGAACAAGACCAGACGCAGTGCACGAACAGACACAGTGAGGACCCGACGACAGTGACGATGCAGCCCGGTTCCCGGGGACGGCGGCCCGACCCCAATGCGTGGGGCGCGGGATACGGCGGCTCGCCCCACGCGGGCGCCCCCGTGCCCGCGCGGCGCCGCACGACCGCCGTTGCGCCGAAGACGTCCGACGGCGGCCTCGGATCCGCGCTCGGCGCCGGCATCGGCTTCACGGTGCTGACGTGGGTCGTGTTCTTCGTCAACCAGATCTTCTTCCTGGGCGGCCTCAACCATCTGCTCGGGCTTCGCCCCTTGGACACGCACGGGTTGTGGGGCATCCTCTTCGCCCCCGTCCTCCACGCGGACATGCAGCACCTCATGGCCAACACCGTGCCCGCCGCACTGTTCGCGGCGCTGATCGCCTTCACATCGAAGAAGCTGTGGCTGCAGGTCACGGCGCTGGTCATGCTGGTGTCCGGCGTGGCCACGTGGTTCATCGGCGGCGTGGGCACCGCCCACGTCGGCGCGTCGGGCCTGGTCTACGGCTGGTTGGCGTTCCTCATCGTCCGCGGGTTCTACAACCGCGCGCCGGGCCAGATCCTGCTGGGCATGATCCTCGGCTTCGGCTACTCCGGCCTGATCTGGGGAGTGTTCCCCACGGAGATCGGCGTGAGCTGGCAGATGCACCTGTTCGGGGCCATCGGCGGGATCATCGCCGCGTCCATGCTCAAGCGCGGAAGGGCGGGGCGATGAGCGTCGACGAGCATGACGACGGCCAACTGGAAATCGACCGCACCGCACCGATCGGGGTGTTCGACTCCGGCGTCGGCGGGCTGACGGTGGCGCGAGCGATCGTCGACCAGCTGCCGCACGAATCGATGATCTACGTCGGCGACACCGCCAACGGGCCCTACGGTCCGCTGCGCATCGCCGACGTGCGCCGGCACGCCGAGGCCATCGCCGACGACCTCGTCGAGCGCGGCTGCAAGATGATCGTCATCGCCTGCAACACCGCGTCGGCCGCCTTCCTGCGCGACGCCCGCGAGCGGTACCCGATCCCCGTCGTCGAGGTGATCCTGCCCGCCGTGCGGCGCGCGGTGTCGGCCACGCGCAACGGCAAGGTCGGGGTCATCGGCACCGCCGCGACGATCCGCTCGCGGGCCTACCAAGACCTCTTCGACGCCGTGCCCGGCGTGGACGTCTCCGCCACCGACTGCCCGCGGTTCGTCGACTTCGTCGAGCGCGGCATCACCTCCGGCCGGCAGATCCTGGGCTTGGCCGAGGGTTACCTCGCGCCGCTGCAGGCCGACGGCGTGGACACCCTGGTGCTCGGCTGCACCCACTACCCGCTGCTGTCCGGAGTCGTGCAGTTGGCGATGGGCGACGATGTCACGCTGGTGTCCTCCGCGGAAGAGACGGCCAAGGACGTGCTGCGGACCCTCACCGACCTCGACTTGCTCGCCGACCCGGAGACTGATCCGCCGCCGACGCGGGTGTTCGAGTCGACGGGCGATCCGGAGATGTTCCAGAAGCTCGCGGCACGGTTCCTCGGCCCCGCCATCACGAACGTCAGCCCGCACGCCGCCCACTGAGCGGGTCCCGATCGCGGCCCGAATCGGAGGGTCGACATGCCCGATCGGCCCGGAGCGTGGCATTGTGGGGTTATGAAAGTGACGGTTCTGGGATGCACGGGGAGCATGTGCGGCCCCGACGCGGCCGCCTCCGGGTTCCTCGTCGAGTCCGGTGACGGGCCCGACGATGCGGCGTTCGTCATGGACTTCGGCCCCGGGGTGCTGGGGGAGCTGCAGAAGTACCGCGACCCGGCCAGCCTGGACATCGTGCTGTCGCACCTCCACGCCGACCACTGCCTGGACATCCCCGGGCTGCTGGTGTGGCGCAGGTTCCACCCGACCGCGCCGTCTGCCCGGCGCAACCTGCTGTGGGGCCCGGCAGACACCGCCGGCCGCCTCGGTCACGCCTCCGCCGACACGGGCGACGGGTTCGAGGATCTCTCCGACACCTTCGACATCCGGTCGATCGAAGAGCGCGTCCCCTTCGACGTCGCCGGTTTGACCATCGAGGCGTTCCCCATGGTCCACCCCATCGAGGCGTGGGGTTTCCGCATCACCGGCCCGAACGGCACGGTCGCCTACACCGGCGACACCGGCTGGACCGACGAGGTCGTGGAACTGGCCCGCGGCGCCGACGTGCTCATCTGCGAGGCCACGTGGTGCGGAGACGGCGAGAACCGGCCCCCGGACATGCACCTGTCGGGCGCCGAAGCCGGACGCGCCGCGACGCTGGCGGGGACGAAGAAGCTCGTGCTCACGCACATCCCGCCCTACGGGGACCCGGAGGCGGCCGTGGCCGCCGCCCGCGCGGAATACGACGGGCCCGTGGAACTGGCCCGCCCCGGGATGGTCATCGAACCGTAGGCCGGTACCGTTGGGGCCATGACTTCTGATTTCACCCGCGCCGACGGCCGCGCCGGCGACGAGATGCGCAAGGTTTCCATCACCCGAGGCTTCACCGACAACCCCGCGGGCTCGGTGCTGGTGTGCTTCGGCAACACCCGCGTGATGTGCACCGCTTCCGTCGAGCAGTCCGTGCCCCGCTTCAAGCGCGATTCCGGCGAGGGCTGGCTGACCGCCGAGTACTCCATGCTCCCCGCCGCCACCCACGACCGCATGCCGCGCGAGTCGATGCGCGGCAAGGTCAAGGGCCGCACCCACGAGATTTCCCGCCTGGTCGGCCGCGCCCTGCGCGCCGCCGTGGACCTGGGGCAGCTCGGCGAGAACACCATCAACATCGACTGCGACGTCCTGCAGGCCGACGGCGGCACCCGCACCGCCGCGATCACCGGCGCCTACGTCGCGCTGGCCGACGCCCTGACGTACCTCCACGCCGCCGGCGCCGTGCCGGGCGCGCCGCTGAAGGCGCCGGTCGCCGCCGTGTCCGTGGGCGTCATCGACGGCAAGGTCTGCCTGGACCTGCCGTACGAGGAGGATTCCCGAGCCGACGTCGACCTCAACGTGGTCATGACCGCCGAGGGCGAGTACGTGGAGATCCAGGGCACGGGCGAGGCCGCCACCTTCGGCCGCGACGAGCTCGACGCCATGCTCGACGTCGCGGACAAGGGCCTGCGCGAGCTCATCGCCCTGCAGCAGGAGGTCCTGCGCGCGCCGTACCCGGGCGAGCTTCCCGACGGCCGCGTGCGCGTCTGATCCGCCGCACCTGGGCGAGCGGCGGTTTTTCGCTTGCCGACGTTCCGTCACCCTCCCGGCCCGCCATGTTTCCGGCATGTTTCACGGGCCTCACGTTTTGACGGCGATGTGCGCCGCACGGCGCAACGTACGTGACGTGAAGCCCACATGGTGGAAAACTGGAGGGCGGACGACGCACCTACCGTCGCGTCGGCGGCGTCACCCGCCGCCGGGAATCCGACCACGGGAAGGGGAAGGGCGATGAAACTGCTGGTCGCCACCCGAAACAAGAAGAAGCTGGGCGAGCTCGCCCGGCTGCTCGAGGGAGCCGGCGTCGAGGGCGTCGAGCTGCTGTCCATCGACGACGTCGACGAGTACCCCGAGCGGCCGGAGGACGGCCGCACCTTCGAGGCCAACGCCCTGATCAAGGCCAACGACGGCGCCGACGCCACCGGCCTTCCCTGCCTCGCCGACGACTCCGGCCTGTCCGTCGACGAGCTCAATGGCATGCCCGGCGTGCTCTCCGCCCGCTGGTCCGGCGGCCACGGCGACGATGCCGCCAACAACGAGCTGTTGCTCGGCCAGCTGCGCGACATTCCGGCCAAGCGCCGTGGCGCGTCCTTCGTGTCCTCGGTCGTGCTCGTCGTGCCCGGCGCCGGCGAAATCGGCGACGGCGTGGCACCCGATTCCGGCGACGGCGACCTGGTCCTGTCCTTCCACGGCGAATGGCGCGGCCGCGTGCTCACCGAGCTGCGCGGCGACGGCGGCTTCGGCTACGACCCGCTGTTCGTCCCCCGCGAGGAGGACTCCCGCGTCAAGGCCGGCCGCGACCTGGACGTCGCCGGCGAGGAGGCGCGCACCGCCGCCCAGCTGCCGCCGGAGGAAAAGGACGCCATCAGCCACCGCGGCCGTGCGCTGCGCCAGCTCGTCCCCGAGCTCGCCCGCCTCGCGAAGACCCGGGGCTGACCGCCGGCGCCGCCGCCGAAACCGAAAAAGCCCCGCGCCCCGCGTTCCGGAAAAGGAATGCGGGGCGCGGGGCGTCGTCAAGCGAAAACTAGTCCAAGTTGAACTTCGCCTTGACCTCCTCGCGGCGCTTGCGCTCCACGAAGAAGGACAGCAGCGGCACCACGCCGCCCAGGGCCGTGATGATCCACTTGCCCGGCGACCAGCGCGCCTTCGTGCCCAGATTCACGATCGCGATGAGGAACGCCATGTACGCGAAACCGTGCACCTGCGCCACGAAGAAGAACCAGCCCGGGGCCTCCTGGCCCTCAGGCATGATCAGGTACTTGTAGACCATCTCCGCCACCAGCACCAGCAGCATCACGCCGGTGATGTACGCGGTGATGGAAAAGGCGGTCAGGGCGGTCTTGACGCGCTTCTGCCGGTTCGGGTGGATCGCGCGGCCATCGGTGGCCGGGGCCGTGTCCGGCTGGACCTGGTTCGGGTTGGTCACTTGTTCTCCTCGTCGACGGTGGTGCCGGGGCGCGTGGGCAGGAAATCATCCGGGATCTCGGTCATGTCGCCCTCGCGGACGGTGACGCCGGCTTCCTCGTTGCCCTCGAACTTCTCGCGCTCGTACTGCATGTACTTGCGGTACGCCCAAATGAAGAAGATGCCGAACGCCGGCCACTGCAGCGCATACCCCAGGTTCTGGAACGAACTGGTCGTGCTCCAGCGGCTGAGCTGCCAATACGCCAGCGCCAGCGTCGCGATCACCGCGACGGCCAGGAACACGACCTGGATGATGCGCGTGCGCCGCTTGAACGGGCCATGCGCGGTGCCCGAAGGGACGCCGTCGGGGTGCGGCTGGGACTTCTGCCTGGTGGATGACACGCCCACCAGCCTAACCGGTTACCATTGTCGAAGCCCGCGGCACCCCGCGGAATCCCCCTCGGGGGATCGGGGATGCGCGGGCGGGCGCCCGTGGCGGAATTGGCAGACGCGCAGGATTTAGGTTCCTGTGCCCGAGGGCGTGGGGGTTCAAGTCCCCCCGGGCGCACGATTGTCGGGGGAAGGGTCCGGGTCGCGGGTGCGGCCCGGGCCTTTTCGCTTTGCGACGGCTATCGTGCCGTGACATGAGCATCTCCATGCACATCGACGAATACATGGCCCGCCGCGGGATCACGCCCGACGACACCGTCGTGGTCGATGACCCGTGCGCCGTGTTCGATGGCGCGGTGGAGAAGGCCGAGGGGCTCGAGGGCGAGATCTCCCGCGTCGCCGGGTTGTCCGGAGCGGCCGGGGAGTCCGGCGCGGGGGATGCCGGGTTGGCCGTGACCGCCGAAGAAGCAGACCGCGATCGCCGGGGCGACGCCGAGGAAAAGCTGGCGCGCGCCGCCGAGACCGTCCGGGATCTGCTCGGCTGAGTCTTCTGCGCGGCGGATGCGGGGGCGTGGGCGTCGTCAAGCAATCGTTCGTGCCAAGGGGATGCCATCGATTTCGGCGACCTGGGCGGATGCGGTTGGCGACGTGGCGTTGGCATCTCCTCGGCACGAGCCGTGGGGCGTGGGGACGCGAACGGAACGGTCGCGGGGCCCGAGCAAGTCCGTACCGAACCTCGATGGCCTGCGGGGCCGGACCGCGTGTGCGACAGTGTCGGCGTGGGGAACGAATCGGGGGGTTCGCGCCGTGCGGGCGTGCAGGTAAGCGGGCATCGGCGCAATGGAATGGTCGGCGGCGGCCGGCGACATCTGCCGATGAGGCAAGGCGGCCTGCGTGACGGGACGTCGATGGCCGACATCGGGGAGACGAGACGGCGGAGCGACCTGATCGCCGACGGCCTAACCCGCCACGAGATCACGCGCGCCGAATCCGAGGGGTGGCTGCTGCGTGAGGGGCGTTCGGTGTACAGGTTCGCCGTCACGGGGCTGCGACTGCGGATGGAATTGATCATCGCCAGGGCCCTGGACGTCGTCTTCTCGCACCGCATCGCCGCCTTCGAGCATGGGCTGCTGCGGAATCCGCCGGCCCGGCTCGACGTGATCGTGCCCCGTGCCCGCGGGACGGTCGCCGGCGCGCACGTGTGGAGGCGCGACGGGGTGCAATCCATCTGCGTCCGCGGGATGCGGGTGACGTCCATCGCCCAGACGCTCGTCGACATGGTCGACGAATGGGGGATCGAGGTGACGGCGCGCATCCTCGACGACCGGTTCCCGACGATGGAGGCGCGGGCGGGCATTCTCCGCGACGTCGAGGCGCTGCCCGCGGCGAAGCGGACGAAGCTCGGGCCGATTCTGCGGTGGGCGCCGGCGAATCGCAGGTCGAAGACCGAGGGGAGGATCGCCCGGGCGCTGCAGCTGCGCGGGTATGCCGTCACGCTCAACGCGAAGATCGGTCCTTATACATGGGACATCGTGCACGTCGAGGCGCGGTTGATCATCGAGTACGACTCGCGCCTGCACCACGACAATTCGCGGGCGTTTCGCACCGATCGCGCCCGGCAGAACAACGTCATCCGCCGCGGGTATCGGATTCTCCGCTACATCGACGACGACGTCGAGCTGGACTTCGACCGGTTCATCGACGAGATCTGCTCGACCATCGACTGGTTGCTGGGGCAGCCGCTGCGGACGAGCGACTGGGATGAGCGTCATTGCGAGGACCTGTACGTCGACCGCCAGATCCACTGGGAGGAGCGCAATCAGGCTCCGTGGCCGCATTGGTGACGGTGGAGTGCGGAACGAGAGCGGGGCTCGTGCCAAGGAAATGCCACCGATTTTGGCCACCTGGGCGTTTGTGGTTGTCGACGGCACGTTGGCATCTCCTTGGCACGAAACGCTTCGCGGGCGCTTGACGACGGGCTGATGTGGGCGCGCAGGGGCGGGCGTGAGGGGTCGGCGAGGGAGAGGGAGCGGGGAGTGGCGGGCAGAAAAGGTTGGCGGGGATGGGGGCGGGCGAGGAATCCGGCCGGCAAAGGGGGAGGATGTGAGGGAGGAGTGCGGGCGTTATCGGGTCGTGATCGGGGCGACGCTGACCCGTTATGAGGGCGCGATGGGGCCGTGATGTTGCGAAGAATTAGCCGCCGTTTCAGGGGTCCGGGCCGGGGTCGGGGTCGGTTCGGAGTGGTTTTCGGCGTGGAATCGGCGTGACCTTCGTCACGTCTTTCACTGGTTTCGCAACCGGCCCACGGCTCCGGCGGGGAAGTGGCCGGGGTGCGGCAAGGGGCGAGGGGAAGATTCTTCACGTGTCAAACATGCACGTCGTAACGCGTAACTTGGCATGGTTTACGCCGTTGTGCCGCAACTTTGCACGGGTTCGCCACTGTTATGTGATGGGCCGTAAAGCTGTGCGGCATCGTCGTAAAGCCATAAACATGAGGGAACCTTCACGAATCTTGTGGCATATTTGTCGGGCGAACCAACTTCGCGGGCATCCGTATGTCCATGCCCGCGGATCCCAAGTCTGAACAAGGAGCCCACCGCGTGACCCCCAACCAGAAGCCGGAGCACCGCACCGCCGCGGACGCGTTGTCCATCTTCCGCTCGCGCCCCACCGCCGACGACACGTCGCGCCGCGTCGAGCCCACGCTGTCCCAGCGGCTCACCGAGGGCGAGAAGTTCGCCCTCAGCTTCTCCGGGCAGGGCTACCCCTGGCTCGAGACCCTGACCACCTGCGTCGCCGCCGGCGTCGACGGCCGCGTCCGCGAGCTCGTCGCCGCCGCCGAGCAGCGCCTGGCGCCCATCGCCGACCGGCTGGCCGGCCAGCGCCCCGACGGCTTCACCCCCTTCGAATGGGCCGAGAAGACCGGCGCCGCCCAGGCCGCCGAGTCCAGCCCCGTCGCCGACGCCGACGCGCTCGACGCCGACGCCAAGAAGGCGAAGGCCCCGGTCACCGTCACCGGCCTGCCCGACCTCAACGCCCCGGCCATCTCCGTGCCGGGCATCCTCATCGCGCAGATCGCCGTGCTGGACCTCCTGTCCGCCCAGGGCGTCGACGTGTCCGCCAACGTCGCGGCCATCGGCCACTCCCAGGGCGTTCTCGGCGTCGCCGCCGTGCAGAACCCCGAGCGGGCCGCCGACGTCGTCGCGCTCGCCGAGATCATCGGCGTCGCCGTCGCCCGCCAGGGCCGCGTCACCGGCATGACCTCGCGCGCCGACGCGGGCTCCGGCTCCGGCTCGTCCGTCGCCGGCACCTCGTACCCGATGATGGTCGTCTCCGGCGTCCGCCCCGACCTGGTCGCCCCGCACCTCGCCGGCGACGCCGTCGTCGGCCTGCGCAACGGCCGCACCATGTGCATCGTCGTCGGCACCCCCGCCGACCTGCGCGCCACCGAGGTCAACCTCGAGCGCGCCGCCAAGAAGGACGCCGCCGAGCTGACCGCGAAGCTCCGCGGCGGCGCCCCGTTCGCCCCGACCTGCTCCCCGCTGCAGGTCGGCGCCGGCTTCCACCACCCGGACATGGCCGCCGGCGTCGAGGAGACCCTCGAGCTCGCCGCCGCCATCGGCATCGACGAGGCCTTCGCCCGCCCGATCGCCGAGCACGTGCTCACCGGCGCCATCGACTGGCCCGCCGACGTCGCCTCCGCCATCGAGGCCGGCGCCGACTGGATCCTCGAGGTCGGCCCGGGCACCGGCGTCGCCCCGCTGACCCGCGCGCTCGTCGCCGGCACCGGCGTCGGCGTCGTCACCGTCGCCGTCGACCAGGGCCAGGCCGAGCTGTTCGAGCCGGGCACCGCCCCCGCCACCCCGCAGTCGTGGGAGGCCCACGCCCCGCGCCTGGTCACCCGCGACGGCCGCGCCCGCGTCGAGACGAAGTTCACCGAGGCCACCGGCCGCTCGCCGATCCTCCTCGGCGGCATGACCCCGACCACCGTCGACCCGGCGATCGTCGCCGCGGCGGCCAACGCCGGCTTCTGGGCCGAGCTGGCCGGCGGCGGCCAGGTCACCCCGGAGATCTTCAACGACAACGTCTCCCGCCTGCACGACCTCCTCGACGAGGGCGCGTCGGCGCAGTTCAACACCATGTTCCTGGACCCGTACCTGTGGGGCATGCACATCGGTTCCCGCCGCCTGGTGCAGCGCGCCGTGGCCGCGGGCCGCCCGATCGACGGCGTCACCGTCTCCGCGGGCATCCCCGAGGTCGACGAGGCCGTGTCGCTGGTCCGCGAGCTGCGCGCCGGCGGCATCCCGCACGTGTCCTTCAAGCCGGGCACCGTCAAGCAGATCAAGTCCGTCCTGGCCATCGCCGACGCGCTGGCGGCCGACGACGAGCTTTCCGATGTCCCGGTCATCATCCAGGTCGAGGGCGGCCGCGCCGGCGGCCACCACTCGTGGGAGGAGCTCGACGACCTCCTGACCGCCACCTACGCCGACATCCGCGCGCGCGACAACGCCGTGCTGGCCGTCGGCGGCGGCATCGGCCGCCCGGAGCAGGCCGCCGAGTACCTGCTGGGCCGCTGGTCCGAGAAGCACGGCTACCCGGCCATGCCGGTCGACGCGATCATCATCGGCACCGCCGCGATGGCCGCCAAGGAGTCCACCGCCTCCTCCGGCGTGAAGAAGATGCTGGTCGACACCAAGGGCACCGACGCCTGGGTGCGCGCCGGCGGCGCCGAGGAGGGCATGGCCTCCGGCCGCTCGCAGCTGGGCGCCGACATCCACGAGATCGACAACGCCGCCGCCCGCGCGGGCCGACTGCTCGACGAGGTCGCCAACGACGCCGACGCCGTCGCCGCCCGCCGCGACGAGATCATCGCCGCGATCAACGGCACGGCCAAGCCGTACTTCGGCGACGTCGCCGACATGACCTACCGCGAGGTGCTGGACCGCTACCTCGAGCTGGCCGCCCCGGAGGGCGAGTTCCTCGACCCGTCGTGGGCCGCCCGCTTCGACGTCATCGTCGACCGTTTCGAGGCCCGCCTGTCCGACGCCGATTCCGGCGAGTTCGATTCCATCCGCACCGACGCCTCCAACGCCGAGGGCGCCGCGTCCGGCACCGCCACCGTCGCGCTGCTGGCCGAGGCCTATGACCTCGATTCGCGCCTGCACCCGGCCGACGCCGAGCACTTCCTCTCCGAGGCGTGCCGCACGCCGGGCAAGCCGGTCAACTTCGTGCCGGTCATCGACGCCGAGGTCCGCCGCTGGTGGCGCTCGGACTCGCTGTGGCAGGCCCACGACGAGCGTTACGACGCCGACGGCGTCTGCATCATCCCGGGCACCGCCGCCGTCGCGGGCATCACCGCCGCCGACGTGCCGGTCGCCGAGATCCTCGGTTCCTTCGAAGAGGCCGCCGCCGACGAGCTGGCCGCCTCCGCCCCGGCCGCCGACGAGCCGACCGCCCCGGTCGCGCGCGTCCTGGCTAACCCGATCATCCGTTGGGCGGGCCGCCAGCAGGCGAACCCGGCCCTGCAGCTCGGCTCGCGCGCTTCTTGGGTGCTTGCCGACGACTCCTCCTCGGCCTCGCAGCCCGACACCGGTGCGACCCTGTCCGCCGAGGGCGACGGCGTCGCCGTGCTCACCGTCCCGCTGGAGGGCTCCGGCGGCGACCACGAGCTGACCCTGCGCTTCGACGCGTCGGGCCCGGCCGGCACCGTGCCGGTCATCTCCGTCGAGGACGCGGCCGCGTCCATGCGCGCCCTGACCGCCATCGCGGCCGGCGGCACGCTGCCGGAGGTCGTCGACGGCGTCGCCGAGTGGGAGTCCGTCTGGACCACCGCCGCGGCCGCCGACCACGGCGCCGTCACCGGCTCCAACTCCCGCACCGCCCCGGACGCCCTGGTGGGCCACGCGTGGCCGGCGATCTTCGCCGCCGTCGCCGACGCCACCACCGAGTCCGGCGTCCCGGTGGTCGAGGGCATGCTCGCCCTGGTCCACCTGGAGCACCACGTCCGCCTGGTCACCGCCGCCGACGCCGCCAACGCCGAGGCCGCCGGCCCGTCGCTGCTCGCCGACGGCACCCGCCTGGCCATCACCGCCCACGCCGACGACATCGCCGACACCGAGATGGGCCGCGTCGTCGTGGTCCGCGCCGAGATCCGCGACGCCTCCGCCGAGGCGGGCGAGGACGGCGAGGGCAACCTCGTCGCCACGCTGTCCGAGCGCTTCGCCATCCGCGGCCGCAACGGCGACACCCCGGCGCAGGTCAACACCGTGCCGCTGCCGACCGTCACCGACACTCCGCGCAGCCACCGCGCCACCGTCACGGTGACCGCGCCGCGCACCCTGCTGCCGTTCGCCACCGTCTCCGGCGACCGCAACCCGATCCACGTCGACGACCGCGCCGCGATGCTCGCGGGCCTGCCGGGCGTCATCGTCCACGGCATGTGGCTGTCCGCCGCCGCCGAGCACGCCGCCATCGCGGGCTCCTCGGCCGGCCTGGGCAACCGCATCACCGAGTTCACCTCCACCATGCTGTCCCCGGTCCTGCCGGGCCAGGAGGTCACCTTCACCGTCGAGCGCCGCGGCGTCGACTCCCGACCGGGCAACGGCGAGGTCCGCGAGATCATGGCCACCGTCGACGGCGAGCCCGTGCTCTCCGCCACCGCCGTGATCGCCGCGCCGACCACGTTCTACGCCTTCCCGGGCCAGGGTATCCAGTCCAAGGGCATGGGCCTGGCGGCGCGCTCCAACTCCGCCGCCGCCCGCGCCGTGTGGGACGAGGCCGACGCCGTCACCCGCGAGAAGCTCGGCTTCTCCGTGCTGGCGATCGTCCGCGACAACCCGACCGAGGTCACCGTCAACGGCCGCCGCTTCCACCACCCGGAGGGCGTGCTCAACCTGACCCAGTTCACCCAGGTGTCCATGGCGACGCTGGGCCTGGCCCAGGCCGCCGAGCTGCGCGAGGCCGAGGTCCTCGACGAGGACGCCTACTTCGCCGGCCACTCCGTCGGCGAGTACAACGCGCTGGCCGCCTTCGCCGGCGTGCTCGACGCCGCCGCCGTGCTCG
This sequence comes from Corynebacterium sp., assembly GCF_012837295.1. Taxonomy (GTDB): domain Bacteria; phylum Actinomycetota; class Actinomycetes; order Mycobacteriales; family Mycobacteriaceae; genus Corynebacterium. The sequence goes on from NZ_DURI01000210.1 coordinate 21,525, forward strand.
AGGTCGTCTACCACCGCGGCCTGACCATGCACTCGCTGGTCCCGCGCGACGCCAACGGCCGTTCCAACTACGGCCTGGCCGCCCTGCGCCCCGACAAGTGCGGCGTGAAGGAGTCCGAGGTCGAGGAGTTCGTGGCGGGCGTCGCCAAGCAGTCCGGCGAGTTCCTCGAGGTCGTCAACCACAACCTGGCCGGCAAGCAGTACGCCGTGGCCGGCACCGTCGCGGGCCTGAAGGCCCTGCAGGCCGCCGCCAACGAGGCCGCGCCGGACGGCAAGGCCTACGTGCGCATCCCGGGCATCGACGTGCCGTTCCACTCGGCCGTCCTGCGCGACGGCGTCGACGAGTTCCGCGGCCACCTCGACCGCCTTCTGCCGGACGAGGTCGACCCGGAGGCCCTCGTCGGCCGCTACATCCCGAACCTGACCGCCACCCAGTTCGCGCTGACCGAGCAGTTCGTCCGCGAGATGGCGGAGGTCGCGGAGTCGAAGGTCCTCGACGAGATCCTCGCCGACTTCGGCGCCGCCGCCGCGAACCCGGGCCGCCTGGCCCGCACCCTGCTCGTCGAGCTCCTGGCCTGGCAGTTCTGCTCGCCGGTGCGCTGGATCGAGACGCAGGATCTGGTCCTCGACGACCTCGGCGTCACCCGCGTCATCGAGGTCGGCGTGGGCACCGCCCCGACGATCGCCAACCTCGCCGCCCGCACCGCCGCGCTGCCGCGCCACGCGGACCGCGACGTCACCGTGTGGAACGTCGAGCGCGACCGCGACCTGGTCTTCGCCCGCGACGAGGTCCGCCCGGAGGCCGACGAGGCCGACGCCGGCGCCGACGAGGCCGTGGAGGAGACCTCCGCGCCCGCCGAGCCGCTGCAGAAGCCGGCCGAGGCCGCCGCGGCGCCCGCGCCGGTGGCGACTTCCTCCGAGCGCCCGGCCGACCTCACGGTCACCCCGGCCGACGCGGTCGAGCTGCTCATCGCCCTGTGGACCAAGGTCCGCCCCGACCAGATCGGCGCCGCCGATTCGATCGAGACCCTCGTCGACGGCGTGAGCTCCCGCCGCAACCAGCTGCTGCTGGACCTCGGCGCGGAGTTCGGCCTGGGTGCCATCGACGGCGCCGCCGACGCCGACATGCCTTCCCTGAAGGACAAGATCGGCGGCATGGTCCGCGGCTGGAACCCGTGGGGCCCCGTCCTCGGCGAGGCGCTGGCCGACGGCCTGCGCCGCGTCACCGGCCCCGCCGGCGCCCGCGCCAACCACGTCGCCGACCGCGTCCGCGACAC
>NZ_DURI01000211.1 GCF_012837295.1 Corynebacterium sp.
CATCCGAGACGCCGCGTTTCTCCCATCCTTTTCCCATCCCATGGAAAGGCTCTTTTCGTGAGCACAGAATCTTCCGCGGCCACTTCCGCCGCGGCCTCGAACGCGGCCGCCGACCCGGGCACCACCGGGCGCCGCCGCATTCTCCCCACCTGGGCCACCGGTTTCGGCGCCCAGGTCATCTACGGCCTGATCATCGGCCTCATCCTCGGCTTCATCGCCCGCGGCACCGGCGAGGGCTCCGGCCTGCGCGCCGTGCTCGACTCCGTCGGCGGCGCATACGTGCAGCTGCTGAAGCTGATGGTGCCGCCGCTGGTGGTCACCGCCGTCATAACGTCGGTGGCGAACCTGCGCAAGGTCACCAACGCCGCGCGCCTGGCCGTATCGACGCTGCTGTGGTTCGCGGCGACGTCGCTGATCTCGGTCATCGCGGGCATCCTCATCGGCCTGTGGGTCAAGCCCGGCGTCGGCGCCGGCGTCGATGCCGCGGCCGCCGAAGCCCCGTCGTCGACGGGCTCGTGGTGGGCGTTCCTGGCTGGCGTGGTGCCGGAGAACATCCTCGGCCTGGGCGTGAACCTCTCCGAAGATGGCGCCGACCCCGCATTCAACGTCCTGCAGCTGCTGGTCATCTCCATCGCGCTGGGCATCGCCGCGGTCAAGGTCGGCTCCCCGGCGGAGCCGTTCCTGCGCGGCACGGAGTCGCTGCTGCAGATCATCCAGAAGGTCCTCTGGTGGATCATCCGCCTGGCGCCGATCGGCACCGCGGCCCTGATCGGCCGCGCCGTCGCCGAGTACGGCTGGGATGCGCTCGGGTCGCTGGGCAAGTTCACCATCGCCATCTACATCGGCCTGATCGTGGTCATCGGCGTGATCTACCCGGCGGTGCTGCGCCTCAACGGCATCCCCGTCGGCGCGTTCTTCAGCCGCGTGTGGCCGGTGACGTCGCTGGGCTTCGTCACCCGCTCGTCGATGGGCGTCATGCCGGTGACGCAGCGCGTCACGGAGCGCCGCCTCGGCGTGCCTCGCGAGTACGCCTCCTTCGCCGTGCCGCTGGGCGCGACGACGAAGATGGACGGTTGCGCCGCGATTTACCCGGCCATCGCCGCCCTGTTCGTTGCGCAGTTCTACGGCCTGGAGCTGGGCATGACGGATTACCTGCTCATCGTCATCGTCTCCGTGCTGGGTTCGGCGGCCACCGCCGGCACCACCGGCGCGACGGTCATGCTCACCCTGACGCTGTCGACCCTGGGCCTGCCGCTGGAGGGCGTCGGCCTGCTGCTGGCCGTCGAGCCGATCGTCGACATGGGCCGTACCGCCGTCAACGTCACGGGTCAGGCACTGGTGCCAGCGGTCGTCGCCAAGCGCGCCGGCATCATCGATCCGGCCGCGTTCGAGGGCGAGCCGCGTTCGCTTGACGACGATTCGGTCTCCGAGTCCGCCCACACCACCAATTCGGCCGATTCCGCGGAGTCCGCGGAGTCCGCGGAGCCCGCAGTGGACCGTGCACCGGCCGAGGTTCCCGCCCCGCGTTAGCCTGGGGGCATGACCGTGCTCTCCTCCGCCCTGTCCAGCCAGCTCGCCACCGTCGACGAGTGGCCCGTGAAGTCCGTCTGCGCCGCCGCCCGCGGCGCCGACGAGAAGTGGGTCGTCCACGGCGACGAGTCGCGGGTGTACGGCCTGGCCAGCGTGACCAAACTGCTGTCCGCCCACGCGATGCTCGTGGCGGTGGAGGAAGGCGTCTTCGAGCTCGACGACGAGCTCGAGCCGCCCGGGGCGACCGTCCGCCATCTGCTGTCGCATGCCGGCGGCGTGGGGTTCGCGTCGCCGAAGCCGGAGAAGGAGCCGGGGGAGCGGCGGCTGTATTCCTCGGCCGGGTTCGACATCATCGCCGACCGCATCGCCGACGAGGTCGGGATGAGCTTCCCGCAGTACCTGCGCGCCGCGACGTTCGAGCCGCTGGGCATGGGGTCGTGCGTCCTGCACGGTTCGGCCGGGCACGGCGGCGAGGGGTCGGTGGGCGACCTGATGAACTTCGCCGACGAAATCCTCGACCCCGCCGTCCTCCACCCCGAGACCGTCGACGAGGCCCTGACCGTGCAGTTCCCCGGTCTGAACGGCGTCGTGCCGGGCTACGGCTCGCAGAAGCCGGCGGACTGGGGGCTGGGCTTCGAGATCTTCTCCCATCCCGAGTCCCGCCAGGGCCTGTGGTTCGGCGAGTCCATGCCGGGCGACGTCGCCGGGCACTTCGGCCAGGCCGGCACGTTCCTCTGGGTCCACGCCGCCACCGGCCGCGCCTGCGTCGTGCTCACCGACCGGCCCTTCGGCGACTGGGCGAAGCCGCTGTGGACCGACTTCAACGACGAGCTGTGGTCGGTGTTCGAGGACGCGGGCACGGAGTAGACGGTCGCGGCAGACGGTCTTGAGCGGCCCGGTGATCTGACCCGGTCGGCCGATCTGTTCGCGGTCGGCCCTCAATCGAAGGTTTACCTTTTGGGGGTGTCAACCTTCACTTGACCCTTGTCGCGCCCCACTCGGCGGTCCACACTGGCCCCATTGGTTGACTTGGGCACCGCCGCCCGGGACGTCGCAAAGCATGAAGCCGCACCGCGGCCGACCGCAGCCCGGCGTTCCACCCACGAGCGGCGACGCCCCGGCGACGAGGGCGTAGGGGAAGACGAGCCTCGTCTTGGGGCGGAGCGCCACCGGCACCACCGGTGGTGCCCCGTCTCTTCGCCGACACCGCAGGTGACCATGTCCCGACATGACTCGACCGGAGTGCTGTGGATCCACGCAGCGCGACCGGCCCTCACACCGCACGTCGCGTGGGCCCTCGCCCGCGCCGGAATGACGCTGCCAGACGGTACCCGCCCGGCCGCGTCGATCTGGCGCGCCCGCCCCGACGACGCGACCCGCGTCTGCGCCGAAATCGAATGGCGCGGACCCGCGGGCGCCGCCGCGGGCCTGGTCGGGGATCTCGCGCGCTGGCCGGACCTCACCTTTGAAATCACCGAGGACCCCGCCGCCGACATCCCCGGCGAGCAGGGTCAACGCCACTGCCACGTCCCCGCGCTGGGCACGTGGTCCGGCGTCACCGACGCCGCCGGCGACATTCAGATCGGCGAGCAGCGCCTCCGCGCCATCATGGCCGCCCACCGCGGCGACGCCCCCGGCATGGCCCGCGCCCTCGACACCGAGCTCGGCACCGCCTGGGACGCCGCACTCGAACCCCTGCGCCCCGGCACCGCGGGGTTCGAGGCATGGGAGCCGGTCGCCGCCGGTTCCGGTTCGGGATCGCTTGACGACGCCCACCCGGACACCTCGTCCGCCTTCCCTCAGGGAGAACCGGGGGAGTGCGCCGCCGGGGACGGCGAGGGAATCATCTGCGACGTGGTCGAATTGCTGCCGAGGCGTGCCGTGATGTGACGGCGGAGCTACTTCTCGCGGCCGG
>NZ_DURI01000212.1 GCF_012837295.1 Corynebacterium sp.
ACAGCAAGTACCGGTCGGCCCACACCTGCGACCTGCCGCTTCTGCTTGGCGACGAGTCCGCCTGGCGCGATTCCATCCTCCTCGAAGGGCAGATGTGGACCGACGTCCGGCGCGACCGGAAGGCCATGCACGCGATTTGGACGCAGTTCGCGAAGACCGGCTCCGTCGCCCAGGCGCTGCTGCGCCGCGCGGATTTCCTGAAGGTCGAAAAGGTCGCGGCGAAGTAGGCGCCGACGGCGGTCGGGCGAGCGGCTACTCCAGCTCCTCGCCCACTTCCATCCACCGCATCTCGATCTCCTCGCGCTCCTCGCGCAGCGCGGTGATCTCGCGGTCGATTTCGGCCAGGCGGGCGGTGTCGAGGTTGGCGACGTCCTCGGAGATCTTCGCCATCTCGTCGTTGAGCTTGGATTCCTTCTGGTCCATCTTCGCGATCTGCCGCTCCAGGCGGTTGAGCTCCTTGCGCAACTCCCGTTCCTCCTGGGAGGACAAAGTTCTCGCGGTCCCGGAGTTCCCCGCTGCTCCCGCGGGCGTACCGGCGGAGGAGTCTGCCGGGACGTCGTCACGCGAAACACCCGGGGCGGCCGCATACCCGGCGGTGGCCCGCGACGGTGCCGCGCCACCGACGCCGGCCGCCGCCAACGCCCTGCGGCGCTGCAGGTACTCCTCGATGCCGCCCGGCAGGTTGGTCAGGCCGCCATCGCCGAACAGCGCCCACGTGGTGTCGCAGACACGCTCGACCAGGTAACGGTCGTGCGAGATGACCACCAGCGTGCCCGGCCAGTTGTCCAGCAGATCCTCGAGCTCCTGGAGCGTGTCGATGTCCAGGTCGTTGGTCGGCTCGTCGAGCAACAGCAGATTCGGCTCCGCCATGAGCACGCGCGTCAGCTGCAGGCGGCGACGCTCGCCACCGGACAGATCGCCGATCGGGGTGCGCTGGCGCTTCGGCGAAAAGCCCAGGCGCTCCGCCAACTGCGACGCCGACAGGTGCTTGTCGCCGAACTCGATGTACGTGGCCACGTCCTCGATGGCGTCGAGCACCCGCATGTCCATCGGCAGATCGTCGAGCTCCTGGCGCAGCCACCCCAACCGCACGGTCTTGCCCTCGATGCGCTTGCCCTCGTCGAGCGGGTGCTCGCCGGCCAACGTGCGCAGCAGCGTGGTCTTGCCCGAACCGTTGACGCCGACCAGGCCGATGCGCTCGCCCGGCGCCAAACGCCACGTCAGGTCGTCGACCAACCGGCGGCCGTCCGGAGCGGACAACGCGGCGTCCTCCAGCTCCACGACGACTTTGCCCTGGCGGCGCTTGGAAAAAGCCATCAGCTCCACGCTGTCGCGCGGCGCCGGCACGTTGGAGATCAGCGCCTCCGCGGCCTCGATGCGGTAGCGCGGCTTCGACGTGCGGGCCGGGGCGCCGCGGCGCAGCCACGCCAGCTCCTTGCGCGCCAGGTTCTGGCGGCGGGCCTCCGCCGCATCGGCCTGGCGGGCGCGCTCGGCGCGAGCGAAGGTCCAGTCGTTGTAACCGCCGTCGTAGAAATCGACCTGCCCGTCGTGGACCTCCCACGTCTTCGTGGCCACGGTGTCCAGGAACCAGCGATCGTGGGTGACCACCACCAGCGCCGAGCGACGCGACATCACGTGATCGGCCAGCCACTGCACGCCCTCGATGTCCAGGTGGTTGGTCGGCTCGTCGAGAATCAGCAGGTCCAGGTCCTGCACCAGCGCCGCGCCGAGGTTGACGCGCCGCCGCTCGCCGCCGGAGAGCTCCCCGACCTTCGTGTCCAGCCCCAGCTCGCCCAGCCCGAGGCCGTCGAGGACGTTGCGGATCTTCGCGTCGCCCGCCCACTCGTGCTCGGCGACGCCCAGCGGCGCGATGACGCTGTCGAAGATCGTCGCCTCCGGATCAAGCTCCGCGCCCTGCGTGACATGCGCCATGGCCAGGTCATTGTTGCGCGACACGCGACCGTCGTCGGCGGGTTCGACGCCGGCGAGGATCTTCAGCAGCGTCGACTTGCCGCCGCCGTTGAGCCCGACCACGCCGATGCGGTCCCCGGTCTGGATGCCCAGACTGACGCCGTCGAGCAGGGTCTTCAGGCCGAAGGTCTTGCTGACGTTCTCCAGGTTGATCAGGTTCGCCATCTCGGCTTCTCGTGCTCCTCGGTCGGTGCTTGTCGGTGCTGTTGGTTGGGGCTTTTCGCTTTACGATGTCCCGGCGTCCCCGTGGCCGTCGCCACGCCCCGGGTGCCGTCGCAACTAGATCAGCCGTGCGCCCGGCGCGGGACCGGCGGCGGTGAGCGTCGCGGCGCAGGTGCCGGACGTGGCCAGGTGCGCGGCGACGTCGAGTGCGTGTTCGCGGTCGCGGCACAGGAACGCCGTCGTCGGCCCCGAGCCGGAGACGATGCCGGCCAGCGCTCCGCCGTCGAGCCCGGCGCGCAGGGTGGTGCGCAGCTCGGGGTTGAGCGAGATGGCCGCCGGCTGCAGGTCGTTGGCCAGGTGCTTCGCCAGTTCGTCGGCGGAGCCGGTGGCCAGGGCCTTCATCAAGTCATCGGGCGCGGCGGCGCGGGGGACGTCGCGTTCCTCGCGGAGCCGGTCGATGGTGCGGAACACCTCCGGCGTGGACAGCCCGCCCTTGGCCAGCGCCAACGCCCAGTGGTACTCGCCGCGCACCAGCACCGGGGCCAGGTTCTCGCCGCGCCCGGTGCCCAGCGCCGTGCCGCCGAGCAGGCAGAACGGCACGTCGGAGCCGAGGTCGGCGGCCAGCGACATCAAGTCGCCGTCGCTCAGAGGCAGCTCGAAGAACTCGCGGGCCGCGACCAGCGCGGCCGCCGCATCCGCAGAGCCACCGGCCATCCCGCCGGCGACGGGGATGGACTTGTCGATGTGTATCGCCGCCACCCGCGGCACCTTCGACTCGGCGGCCTCCACCGCGGCGATGACCGCGCGCCACGCCAGATTCGATTCGTCCGTGGGCACGTACATCGCCGAGTCCCCCGACACCGTCAGTTTGGCCACGTGCCCCTCGGCGTCGCCATGGCGGACCTCCGTCAGGGTGACGGTGGTGGGCAGCGACAGCGACTGGAAGACGGTGACCAACTCGTGGAATCCGTCATCGCGGACATCGCCGCACCCGAGGTGCAGGTTGACCTTGGCGTGCGCCGTCGCCGCGACGGACATCGGCGCCTTCGGCGGCATGGACGACGGGTTCGGCGAGTTGGGCGGGTTCACGCCGTCCGAGTCTACCCGGGCGCTACACCTCCCCCTCCCAGTCGAATCCGCCGCCGCACAGCTGTTCCGGGCAGCCGTTCCACGTTTTGGCGAAATACGCGATGATCCGCTGCCCCGCCTCCATCGGATACTCCGGCGCGACGCGGCCGTGCATCTCCGTCGCCGACCGCTCGACCGCGTCGTGGAAGAACCGGCACACCTCGACGTACCGCCACATGTCCATGATCACGCGGCACACCTCGGGATGCGTGATGGATTCGCGGTCGCTCGCACCACGCCCCAGCGCCCGGCCGATCATGTACCGCACCAGCTCGCGGTCGACCGGATGATCCTCCCCGCAGTCGCACCACCCCGACCCCTGGTTCGGCATCTCCCACACGTCCGGAATGGTCGTGGGCCGGGCGGCCGGCACTTCCGTCGGCTGAATGGTCGGTTGGGCGGCTGCTTCGGTGACTTGCTTCACGACGGTCTGCTCGAACGTGCAGTTCATGGCGTCTTCTCCCTCTGCTCGGCGGCTGATGCCGTCACCATAGAAGACGCCCCGGATTTCCGGGCCGGAGATTCTCGCCGGTGTTCGAACACCCCGGCCGCTCCGTCGCATACGGTTGGTGGGGATGGAACAGCAGCGTCGCAAAGCAAAGAATCCGGTGACCATCCTCGCCATCGCGGACGAGGAACGCCCCGCCCTGGCCATCCCCGGGGGCGTCGACCTCGGGGCCGGCAACCGGCCCGACCTGCTGCTGTCCGCGGGCGACCTGGACTTCCGCTACGTCGCCGCAGTCGCCGACGCCTTCGACGTGCCCTGCGCGATGGTGCCCGGCAACCACGACCCGTCGCTGGAGGGCTTCACCTTGTCGCCCGTCGGCTGGGTGCGCGCCGGCCGTCACGATGTCTGGCCCGGGCCCGACGGGGCGTGGGCGGCCGACCGCGACGTCGTCGAGGTCGCGGGCGTGCGCATCGCGGGGCTCGGCGGCTGCGGGCGCTACTCGGACGGCCCCAACCAGTGGACGGATGCGCAGGCGATGCGGCGAGCGCGGCGCGTGTTGAGGCGGGCGCGACGCATGGGGCGGCGAAGCGGAGGGACGGGCGGCGGACCGGGCGGAGTCGATGTCCTGCTCACCCATGCGCCGGGCACGATCGACCGCTCCGACGATGACGCCGTGCACCGCGGACTGCCCGCGATCGACGTCCTCAACGACCGACTGCGGCCGGCGCTGCACCTCCACGGGCACGTGCATTTGCACGGCGCCGACAGGAGCGTATTCTCGCTGCCTTCCGGCGATGCGGGCCCCGGCACCCTCGTGGTCAACACGGTCGGCTGGACGCTGACGCGACTGCACCCCGCCGCCCCCGGCGCCGCCCCGCGCGCCGAACTGATCCTGAAAGGACGCTGACCATGGCCGACACCGGTTTCCCGGACGCCGACGCCCAGGCGGATTTCTCGCGCGCCCGCCGCAGGGCCCGCCTCAACCGCGCGGTGTCCCGGCTGCGCCGCCAGCCCGACGACGTCACCCAGGTCCTGCCGTACGACGAGGTCGTCGCGGCACTGGGCGAAACCGGCCGCCGCGAGCTCGGCCTGGTCGACGTGCCCGTCGAGGCGATCGTCGGGTCGGTCGACCGCACTGGCCAATTCGACCGCGATTTCCGCCCCACCACGTCCATTTCCCGGGACCGCTGGGCCCGCATCAACGCCGCCCAACGACGCGGCGAGACGGTCCCGCCGGTGCGCCTGCGCAAGGTCGGCGGCATGTACTTCGTCGTCGACGGCCACCACCGCGTGTCCATCGCCCGCAACCGCGGCAACCCGACCATCGATGCCTACGTCACGGAAATCCTGACCAAGGTCGACGCCGACGGCATCCACTCCAACCGCGACCTGGTGCTCAAGGACCATCGCCGCATTTTCCTGTCGCGCGTCCCCCTGCCCGCCGAGCGCGCCGCCACGATCGTCCTGCCCAACCCGTGGAAGTACGCGGAACTCGCCGAAAACGTCGAGGCCTGGGGTTTCCGCGCGATGCAGGCCGAGGGGGCCTTCCTCGACCGCGACGAGGTCGCCGACCGATGGTTCACCACCGAGTACGAGCCGGTCATCGCCGCCGCCCGCGCCATCGGCCTGGCCCCCAACCACACCGACGCCGAGCTCTACGTCTGGATCGCCGCCGAGCGCTACCGCCTCATCCGCCGCCACGAGTGGACCGACGACGTCTTCGAGCGGGTACGCGAAACCGGCCGCCAGCCCGACTGATTCGGGCCGACGGCCGGCCATTCGCTTGACGACGGCCCGGCGCGCACGTGGCGCGGCCGGGACGCGTCAGCCGGGACGGGTCACAGTCCCAGGTTCTCCCCGGTCTCCGCGTCGAAGACGGTGACCTTCGCGGGGTCGAACCACAGCGACACCTTTTCGCCGCGGCGCGCCGGCGACTCCGCCGACAGGCGCGCGACCATGGTGCCGGTGGACTTGTCGTCCAGGCCCGCGTCCGCGGCGG
>NZ_DURI01000213.1 GCF_012837295.1 Corynebacterium sp.
GATGACGTTGGCGATGAACAGGATCCCGAGAATCGTTGGCCGTGTGATCACGTTTTCCAGGGTACGTGGTTCCGCTGACCGGGAACTTCGCACTTTTTCGTCGTCAATGCAGAAGATTTTTCGTTGCCCCCGTTGACAGATCGTTGGGTTTTTACAACACTTGGTCACATGAGCCCGGTAAAACGTGGTCCCCAGAGACCAATCTTCAATCGACTGGCTGTGCTCCGCGCGGAACGCGGGCTCAGCCGCGCACGGCTGGCGGAGGCCGTGGAGGTCAACCCCCAGACGATCGGCGCCCTCGAGCGCGGGGACCACTACCCCAGCCTCGACCTGGCGTTCCGGTTGTGCGAGGTGTTCGGCCTCCCCGTCGAGGCGGTGTTCTCCCGCGAGGAGTTCACCCCGATGTCGGCGGCGCTGTACGCGGCGCAGGTGCAGAACCCGAACCAGAATCCGACCCCGAACCCGAGCCACGAGGAGAAGCGATGAACCACACGCCCCCGACCGAGTCCGGGATCGGCGCGACCGATCGAGCCGCGCAGCGCAGTTTCCTCGAGCGCTGGCAGGCCCGGCGCGAACGGAAGTTCCTGGAGCGCCGCGAGATCACGTCCAACTGGTTCCCGAAGCTGCGCAACCGCGCCGCCCGCCGCAAGCTGGTGGTCGCGTACCTGGCCACCATCGCGGCGTTGCTCGTCGCCGGGGTCATGCTGACCTTCGCGATCATCGGCGACGGAGGTTCCGTGTGGTGGGGCGTGCCGTGGATGGTCTTCACGGTGGCGCTCGTGATCACGTGGACGACGCTGGTGATCGTCACCGACAACATCGACGGCGCCCCGATGTCCGTGCTCGACGAGTACGAGCGGGCCCGCGTCGAAGGGCTGCGCAGCTTCGCGTACCAGTGCTTCACCTGGTTCGGAATGGTGTTCAGCATCGGCCTCGTCTTCTTCGGGACCTGGGTCGGCTCGAACGAGCCCGACTGGGCCGCGGACGTCCCGTATCTGACGGGGATGCTGTTCCTGATCCCCTTCCTGGTGATTCTCTCGCTGCCCACCGCGATCATCGCGTGGACGATGCCGGATGACTGAACGGCCCCGCTCACCCCATACGACTCGATCAACCCAAAAAATCACAGCGTTTTCGCAATCGACCGATGACCGACCAGAAAGGATGGCGACCATGGCGGGACAGCCCCTGATCATCGACGGCCTCCGGAAATCCTATGGGGACCTCAAGGTCCTCGACGGCATGAGCTTCACCGTCCGCCCGGGCGAGATCTACGGATTCGTCGGGGCCAACGGCGCCGGCAAGACCACGACCATGCGCATCGCGCTGGGCGTGCTGACCACGGACGGAGGCGAGGTCCGCCTCGGCGACGTGCCGCTGGACGACACTTCGCGCCGCACCATCGGCTACATGCCGGAGGAGCGCGGGCTGTACCCGAAGGAGAAGGTCCTCGACCAGCTCATCTACTTCGCGCGCCTGCACGGCATGGACGCGGCGACGGCGAAGGACCGCGCCGAGTCGCTGCTGGCGACCCTGAACCTCACCGAGCGCGGCGGCGACAAGGTCGACACCCTGTCGCTGGGCAACCAGCAGCGCGTGCAGCTGGCGGCGGCGCTGGTCCACGATCCGGAGGTCCTCGTCCTCGACGAGCCGTTCTCCGGCCTCGATCCCATCGCCGTCGGCGTGATGTCCCGGGTGCTGCGCGAGCGCGCGGACCGGGGCATCCCCGTGGTGTTCTCCTCCCATCAGCTCGATCTGGTGGAGCGCCTGTGCGATCGCGTGGGCATCATCCGCGACGGCCGCATGCTCGCCGAGGGCACCGTCGACGAGCTGCGCACCGCGGGCCCGCGCCTGTTGGCCGTGGAGGTCCCCTCGGCGCCGGCGGGTTGGGCGGATTCCGTCCCCGGCGTCGCGTCGTCCGAGGTCGACGCGCAGGGCCGCACCGTTTTCACGCTTGACGACGACGCTCCCGCCGACACCGACCAGCGCCTTCTTGATCTGGCGCGCACCCACGGCCCCGTGCATTCCTTCGGGCCCGTCCACATTCCGTTGACCGAGCTGTACCAGGAGGTCGTCCAGTCATGAGCACGCCCATCAAGGATTCCACCCGCTCCGGCGGCCCCCGCGGCGCCGGTTCCACGACCGCGTCCGGCTACCGCGCCTCCACCGCCATCGGTTTGGTGACCAAGCGCGAGCTGCGCGAGAACCTGATGAAGAAGGGCTCGGTCGTCACCCTGATCCTCGGCATCGTCCTGGCCGTCGGCGGCGTGCTGCTCACGGCCTACCTGACCCGCGACGACGGGGAAGCCACCGAGCCGACGCGCATCGCCGTCGTCGGCGAGGCCCCCTTCGCCGATTCCCTGGCCGACGCGCCGGAGGGCACGCTGCCCACCCCGATCGAAACGCTGCCCGCCGCCGACGAGGACGCGGCCCGCGCCATGATCGACGACGAGTCCGCCGACGCCGCGCTCGTGCCGGACGACGGTGCGACCGCGAACGAGTGGACGCTGCTGCAGAACGGCACGCCGGACACGCTCGTCGTCACGCTCAACTCCGCGCTCGCCGCCCAGCTGCAGGCCGACGCCATCGCCGCCCAGGGCGGGGACCCGGCGGCCGTCGCGGCGGCGGCCGGGCAGGGCTCGGTGACGTCGCAAAGCACGCAGGACATCGACTTCGCGGCGCTCATCGTCGTCGGCGTCGGCGTCATGGTGATGATCACCGCCATCATGATGTTCGGCGGTTCGGTGGCCAGCTCGGTCATCGAGGAGAAGTCATCGCGCGTCGTGGAGATCATGCTCGCCACGATCCGCCCGCTGCACCTGCTCGCCGGCAAGATCCTCGGCGCGGGCCTGGCCGGCGCGATCATGATGGCCGCGATCGTCGCCGCCGCGTCGGTGACCATCATCGCCACGGGCCTGGCCGCGGACTTCGACATCCCGTGGCTCGCCGTGGCCACGCTGATCCCGTTCTTCATCCTCGGCTACCTGCTCTTCGCCGCCCTGTACGCGACGGCCGGTTCGCTGGTCAGCCGCATGGAGGACTTCGGCGCGGCGCAGATGCCGGTGCTCATCCTGTCCTTCGTGGCCATCTACGTCCCGGCCTTCGGCTGGTCGCAGCTGGACTCGACGTTCATGCAGGTCGCCGCGTGGATCCCGCCGGCGTCGGTGACCACCGCCCCGCTGCAGTACGCCATGGGCAACTTCAGCGGCCTGCAGCTGCTCGGCTCGGGCGCCGTGCTCGCCGCGTCCTGCGTGATCATGCTGCTGCTCGCCGCGAAGATCTACCCGCGCAACGTACTGCGCACCGGTTCCCGCGTCACCTGGATGCAGGCGCTGAAGGGCTAGCCGCGCCCTCCCCGCGCCCGCACGCGCCGAAGGCCCCGCCCCACCATCGTTCGGTGGTGGGCGGGGCCTTCGCTTTTCGACGGCGCCGGCGCCTAACCCCGTCGGCCGGTGCCCGCGAATTCCCGGACCTGCGCCGCCGAGCCGTACGAGGCCTGCGCCCCGGC
>NZ_DURI01000024.1 GCF_012837295.1 Corynebacterium sp.
AGCTCGAAGGAGCCGAGCAGCTTGTTGGCCGCGGCCATCTCGCGCTCGCCCTGGAAGACCTGGATCTGCACGGAGGGCTGGTTGTCCTCGGCGGTGGTGAAGGTCTCCGAGCGCTTGGTCGGGATGGTGGTGTTGCGCTCGATGAGCTTGGTCATCACGCCGCCCTTGGTCTCGATGCCGAGGGACAGCGGGGTGACGTCGAGGAGCAGCACGTCCTTGACCTCGCCGCGCAGGACGCCGGCCTGCAGGGCGGCGCCGACGGCGACGACCTCGTCCGGGTTGACGCCCTTGTTCGGCTCGCGACCGCCGGTCATCTCCTTGACCAGGTCGGACACGGCCGGCATGCGGGTGGAGCCGCCGACGAGCACGACGTGGTCGATGTCGGCCACCGGGATGTCGGAGTCGGCCAGCACCTGCTGGAACGGCTTGCGGGTGCGGTCGAGCAGATCCTGCGTGATCTTCTGGAACTCGGTGCGCGACAGGGTCTCGTCGAGGAACAGCGGGTTCTTCTCGGCGTCGACGGTGATGTACGGCAGGTTGATGGTGGCCTGCTGCGACGACGACAGCTCGATCTTCGCCTTCTCGGCGGCCTCGCGCAGACGCTGCAGGGCCATCTTGTCCTTGGTCAGGTCGATGCCCTGGGACGCCTTGAACTTCTCCACGAGCCAGTCGACGATGCGCTGGTCCCAGTCGTCGCCGCCGAGCTTGTTGTCGCCGGCGGTGGCGCGGACCTCGACGACGCCGTCGCCGATCTCCAGCAGGGAGACGTCGAAGGTGCCGCCGCCCAGGTCGAAGACCAGGATGGTCTGGTCCTTGTCGTTCTTCTCCAGGCCGTAGGCCAGGGCGGCCGCGGTCGGCTCGTTGACGATGCGCAGGACGTTGAGGCCCGCGATCTGGCCGGCCTCCTTGGTGGCCTGGCGCTCGGAGTCGGAGAAGTAGGCCGGCACGGTGATGACGGCGTCGGTGACGTCCTCGCCCAGGTAGGACTCGGCGTCGCGCTTCAGCTTCATCAGGGTGCGCGCGGAGATTTCCTGCGCGGTGTACTTCTTGTCGTCGATGTCGACGCTCCAGTCGGTGCCCATGTGGCGCTTGACGGAGCGGATGGTGCGGTCGACGTTGGTGACCGCCTGGTTCTTGGCCGACTGGCCGACGAGCACTTCACCGTTCTTGGCGAAGGCGACGACCGACGGGGTGGTGCGCGAACCCTCGGAGTTCGCGATGACGACGGCTTCGCCGCCCTCGAGCACGGACACGACGGAGTTCGTGGTGCCCAGGTCAATACCGACTGCACGTCCCATTGTGGATGTCCTCCTGTTTGTTGCGCCGCCTCGGGGCGGCTCACGTTTCTTTGCCCGGTGTGAGCGTCTGCCGCTCAAGTCTGCCGAACGACTTCCGTGCCGTCAAGCGTTCTTGAGTGCCATCCACTCAACCTTTCACAGGGGACAACGGGCGCCGTCCCAAAGTTGTTCCCGATCGACTCAACTTTGCGATGTGATGCCGGACACACGGCAGAATCCCCGGACAGGCCAGGGTCGCCGGGCGGGCCGGGGCCACCGGGAGGGCCGGGGCCACTGAACGGGCCAGAGCCGTCGAACCGCCCGAGCGACCGCTCGGGCCGCCCATGCCCGCGTCCGACCGTCGGCAAGCACCCGCGAAAGGATGGGGGTAAATGGCCAACACCCGCGAAACCCCAGCTATACCGAGCTTTCCGACGGAGAGTTAACCCCGATTCGCACTTCGATGTTCAAAGCTTCCTGAGCGCGTGATATACCTCACATGAGAAGTAAACTCACTCGCGTACGTGAGATCCTGGTTAGGTATCCGCGCATAACCACGCGAGCGCACGACAACTCACCCTATTGTCGTATTCACTTACATAGCCACTGTTCACGCCGACAACGATAGGAACGTCATGAGCGTGCTCCACTTGGCCGCCGACACGGCGGCCGACACCTCCAACGGGTTCACCCTGACGGTGGGTTGGATCGGTCTCCTGCTGTCCATTCCCTGCTGGTTCATCTTCATCAAGGGCTTCGCCCACATGGTCCGCACGATCATGGCCGGCCAGAAGACCTACGGCCACACCGGCGAATGGGGCGCCCGCGTCTGGACCACTATCAAGGAGGTCGTCGGCCACACCAAGATGGCCAAGAAGCCCGGCGTCGCCGTCGCCCACTGGTTCGTCATGGTCGGCTTCCTGCTCGGCTCCCTGGTTTGGTTCGAGGCCTACATCCAGACCTTCTGGCCCGCCGGCGGCTGGCCCATCCTGAAGGATCTGACCGCCTGGCACTTCATCGACGAAATCCTCGGCGTCGGCACCACCCTGGGCATCCTGGCGCTCATCATCGTCCGCCAGACCAACGCCGGAAAGAAGCGTCTCAGCCGCTTCTACGGCTCCAACGCCAAGGCCGCCTACTTCGTCGAGGCCGTCGTCCTCCTCGAGGGCCTCGGCATGATCCTGGTCAAGGCGTCCAAGCTCGCCACCTACGGCGACCCGCACCACGAGAACGTGTGGAACTGGGCCAACTTCGTCTCCGGCGGCATCGCCGGCATCCTGCCCCAGTCCGCCGAGTTCGTGTCCATCATGGCGTTCATCAAGCTGATGACCGGCATGATCTGGCTCTTCGTCGTCGGCCGCTACCTCACCTGGGGCGTCGCCTGGCACCGCTTCCTCGCCTTCGCGAACATCCTGCTCAAGCGCGACGCCGACGGCACCAACGCCCTCGGCGAGGTCAAGCCCATGACCTCCCGCGGCGAGATCGTGAACCTGGAGGAGGCCGACCCCGAGGTCGACTCCATGGGTACCGGCGTCGTCGCCGACCACTCCTGGAAGGCCCTCCTGGACTTCAGCTCCTGCACCGAGTGCGGCCGCTGCCAGGAGCAGTGCCCGGCATGGCACACCTCCAAGCCGCTGTCCCCGAAGCTGCTGGTCAACCAGCTCCGCGACCACGCCTACGCCTCCGCCCCCTACCTGCTCGCCGGTGACGGCAACCCGGGCATGTCCGGCGTCGAGGAAGGCGCCCCGGGCGCCGAGCTGCTGGGCTTCCCGCTCGTCGGCGAGGGTGACGCCGGCGTCATCGACCCGGACGTCCTGTGGTCCTGCACCAACTGCGGCGCCTGCGTCGAGCAGTGCCCGGTCGACATCGAGCACATCGACCACATCGTCGACATGCGCCGTTACCAGGTGCTCGTCGAGTCCGACTTCCCGACCGAGCTGGCCGGCCTGTTCAAGAACCTGGAAACCAAGGGCAACCCCTGGGGCCAGAACGCCTCCACCCGCTCCGAGTGGATCGACGAGGTCCGCAAGGACGGCGTCGTCGTGCCGGTCTTCGGTGAGGACGTCGAGAACTTCGACGACACCGAGTACCTCTTCTGGGTCGGTTGCGCCGGCGCGTACGACGACAACGCCAAGAAGACCACCAAGGCCGTCGCGGAGATGCTCTACACCGCCGGCGTGAAGTTCACAGTCCTGTCCCAGGCCGAGGGCTGCACCGGCGACTCCGCCCGCCGCGCGGGCAACGAGTTCCTCTTCCAGATGCTGGCCGAGCAGAACATCGAGCAGCTGGGCGAGGTCTTCGAGGGCGTCCCGCCGAAGCAGCGCAAGATCGTCGTGACCTGTGCGCACTGCTTCAACACCTTCAAGAACGAGTACCCGGAGCTCGGCGGCAACTACTCCGTCATGCACCACACCCAGCTGCTGAACCAGCTGGTCCGCGAGAACCGCCTGCAGCCGGTCGCGTCCGGCCAGGGCCGCCAGGTCACCTACCACGACCCCTGCTTCCTGGGCCGCCACAACAAGGTCTTCGAGGCTCCCCGTGAGCTGATCGGCGCCTCCGGCGCGAACCTCGTGGAGATGCCGCGCAACCAGAACACCGGTTTCTGCTGTGGCGCCGGCGGTGCCCGCATGTGGATGGAAGAGACCATCGGCGAGCGCATCAACGTCAACCGCACCGAGGAGGCGCTGGGCACCGGCGCTTCCGCCATCGCCATCGGCTGCCCGTTCTGTAAGACGATGATGTCCGACGGCGTGAACAACCTCGCCGCCGACGACGAGAACAAGCCCGAGGTCCTGGACATCGCCCAGATGATCCGCGACTCCGTGCTTGTCGACGGTGCCCTGCCGCAGGCCCGTGAGCCGGAGTGGATGACCCAGCCGGAGCGCGGTTGGGTCGACACCGAGGCCATCGAGGCCGAGGAGCGTGCCCGCGCCGAGGAGGAGGCCGCGAAGCAGAAGGCCGCCGAGGAAGCCGAGGCCAAGAAGAAGGCCGACGCGGAGAAGAAGGCCGCTGCTGGTGGCGCTGCCGCCGCCGGTGCCG
>NZ_DURI01000214.1 GCF_012837295.1 Corynebacterium sp.
CGGGCCTGGAGGGCACCCTTCGGCCGGCCGTCAACGGCGAAAACCTAGTGTGCGCCGGCGGCCCGGTGCCCCGCTGGACCGTGATCCTCGACGAGCCCTCCCCCACCACGCCGTCGGACGAACCGGGCGAGGCCACCGGCGAACCTCGCCCCACGCCCGGAAACGGCAATGGCAACGGGAACGGTCCCGGACACGGGAACGGGAACCCCGGCAACGACGGCCACGGCAACGGGCACGGGAACGGCGCCGCCAACGCCAACGGCAATGCCGGGGCGAACCCCGGCGCCCGTCCGGGCCGGGACACCGACTAATTGCACTTAAGCCCGCTTGCGGCGGTTGTAGAACGGCGTCGGCACCACGGTGGCCGTGCGGGACTCGCCCTCGACCTCGAGCGTGAGCTCCGTGCCCTTCGTCGACTGCCAACGGTCGACGTAGGCGAACGCGATCGGGTAGCCGAAGGTCGGTGAAACCTTGGTCGAGGTGATCGCGCCGACCTCATTTCCGTCGGAGTCGCGGAGCACCGCGCCCCGCTCCGGCGCGACCTTGCCCTCGATCTGCAGGCCCACCAGCAACTGCTGCGGCTGCGGCTGGTTGACCAGGGCGTTGCGGCCGATGAAGTTGCCCTTCGTGGGGCCCATCACCGACTTCAGGCCAGCCTCCAGCGGCGTGCGATCGCGCGTCAGCTCGCGGCCGTACAGCGGCATGCCCGCCTCGAGGCGCAGGATGTCGCGGCACAGCAGGCCGCAGGGGCGAACGCCCAGATCCGCGCCGTCATCCGCGGGATCCTCGGGGTCCGACACCGGCCCGCCGGCGGCGAGCAGAGCGTCCCACACGTCCGCGCCGCGATCGGCGGGCGGGAACACCTCGAAGCCGTCTTCGCCGGTGTAGCCCGTGCGGGCGACGATCATCTCCACGCCCGCGACCTCGAGCGACGTGCAGGAGTAGTAGCGCAGCGCGTCGAGCGTGCCGTGCGAATCGACCGGCACCACGCGGCGCAGCAGCTTCGCCGCCCGCGGGCCCTGCACGGCGATCAGCGCGATCTCGGAGCTGCGGTCGACCACCTCGACGTCGTAGCCGCCGACGCGCTCGCGGAGGGTGTCGTACACCTCGAGCATGTTGCCCGCATTGTTGACCAGCATGAATTCGTTGACGCCCAGGCGGTAGACGATGAGGTCGTCGATGATCCCGCCGTCCTCCTGGACGATCATGGTGTACTTCGCCTTGCCCAATGCGATCGGCTTGATCGCCGAGATGAGCGTATGCGCCAGGAAACGCGCGGCATCCGGGCCCGACACGCGGATCTCTCCCATCAGCGACAGGTCGAACAGGCCCACCGCCTCGCGCACCGCCTTGTGCTCCTCCAGCTCGGAGGAGTAGCGGAACGGCAGTTCATGCCCGCCGACGTCGCGCATTTCCGCGCCCAGCGCCACGTGCCGGTCGTGCAGCGGGCTGCGGCGCGGCGACGTCCCGGGATTCGGCTGTGCGGTCGAGTCGGTCATGGGGTGCCTCCTGGTCTGTCACGGGCATGGTTGGCAACTACTCTATCCCCGCCTCCGAATTTCCGCTTTGCGGCAGGTCACGGGACTGCTTTTCGACGCCCGCCGGGCCGTCGAAAATCGGGAAAGCCCCGCCCTCCCCCGGATTTCTCCGGGATCGGGCGGGGCTTCGGCGGAAGCGGCGCGCCACCGTGGGGACGCTCACCCGGCGCGGACGATGACCTCCGCGCCCGGGGTGCTCCGGGGGTCTCGCTTAGTGGTCGACGGCGGCCTCGGTGCCGACGCCGGTGAGGGAGCGGACCTCCATCTCAGCCTGCAGGTCGTCCATGTTGTCCGGCTTGCCGACGAAGGTGCCGATGATGCCGGCGAGGAAGCCGAGCGGGATGGAGACCAGGCCCGGGTTCTGCAGCGGGAAGAACGACCAGTCGGCGCCCGGGACCATCGAGGTCGGGAGGCCGGAGACGGCCGGGGAGAAGAAGATCAGCAGCAGGGCCGAGCCCACGCCGACGTACATCGAGGAGACGGCGCCGGTGGTGTTGAACTTCTTCCAGAACAGCGACAGCAGGATGGTGGGCAGGTTCGCCGAGGCGGCGACGGCGAAGGCCAGCGCGACCAGGAAGGCGACGTTCTGCGACATCGCGAGGATGCCCAGGATGATGGAGGCGATGCCCAGCACCACGACGGTGATGCGGGAAACGCGGACCTGCTGCTCCTCGGTCGCGGTGCCCTTCTTGATGACGGCCTGGTACAGGTCCTGGCCGACGGAGGCGGAGGCCGTGATGGCCAGGCCGGCGACGACCGCGAGGACGGTGGCGAAGGCGACGGCGGAGATCAGCGCCATGAAGATGGAGCCGCCCAGTCGCAGCGCCAGCAGCGGGGCCGCGGCGTTCGCGCCACCCGGGGCGGCGAGGATCGCGTCGGGGCCGACCAGTGCGGCGGCGCCGAAGCCCAGGATCAGGGTCATCAGGTAGAACGAACCGATGAGCACGATGGCCCAGGTCACGGACTTGCGGGCCTCACGGGCGGTGGGCACCGTGTAGAAGCGCATGAGCACGTGCGGCAGACCCGCGGTACCGAGCACCAGGGCCAGGCCGAGAGAGATGAAGTCGAGCTTCGAGGTCTCGGTGGCGCCGTACTTCATGCCCGGCTGCAGCAGCTGGGAGCCCTGGGTGCCCGCCTCGGCGGCGGTCTGGGAGGCGTCGTGGGTGTTGACGGCCTGCTCGAGCAGACCGACGAAACCGGACTTGGCGATGACGAAGACCAGCACGGTCATGACGGCGACGCCGCCGACCAGCAGCACGGCCTTGATCATCTGGACGTACGTGGTGCCCTTCATGCCGCCGATGAGGACGTAGGCGATCATGACGATGCCGACGATGGCGACGACGATGGACTGCTCCAGCTTGCCGTCCAGGTTCAGCAGCACGGCGACGAGCGAGCCGGCGCCGGCCATCTGGGCGATGAGGTAGAACAGCGTCACGGCGAGCGTGGTGATGGCGGCGGCGGTGCGCACCGGCTGCTGGCGCAGGCGGAAGGCGAGCACGTCGGCCATGGTGAACTTGCCGACGTTGCGCAGCGGCTCGGCGACGAGCAGCAGCGCGACCAGCCAGGCCACGAAGAAACCGATGGAGTACAGGAAGCCGTCGTAGCCGCTCAGCGCGATGGCGCCGACGATGCCCAGGAAGGACGCGGCCGAAAGGTAGTCACCCGCGATGGCCAGGCCATTCTGGGTGCCGGAGAACTGGGCGCCGCCGGTGTAGAAGTCGGAGGCGTCCTTCTTGTTGCCGCCCTTGGAAACGCGGGTGACGACCACCATCGTGATCACGATGAACGCGACGAAGACGATGATGTTGAGGATCGGGTTGGACTCGGCGAGATCCGCCTGAGCGAGGAGGCTGTGGTTGTTCATGTCTTACTTGACCTCCCGGTTGCCGGAGTTGATCTTCTCGGCGATGACGCCGGACTCCATGTCTTCGCGGATCGCGGCCTGCTTCGGCTCCAGCTTCTTGTTGGCGAAGCCGATGTACCACCACGTGATGAAGAAGGTGGTGACGAACTGCAGGACGCCGAGCAGGATGCCGAGGCTGCCGACGATCGGCATCTCGGTGCCGAACAGGTCCGGCATGTACGTGGCCAGGAGGACGTACGCGACGTACCAGACCAGGCCCGCAACGGTCAGCGGGATGGTGAACGAACGGAACGTCGAGCGGAGTTCCTGGAACTCCTCGGTGCCCTGCACGTAGCGGTACTCCGCTGCGGTGGGCTTGTGCCGGTTTACCGGCTGGGGGGATGCGGACACTTGTGTGCCTTTCCGGGTCATCATGTACGGGCAATCACGGTTCACGCCGCGGATCATGGGACCCGGCGTGGGTAACACCTCACTCGGGGCGACGGCCTGTGTGGCGCGTCACACCGGAATATGTGCGCCCATGAAGTTACCTGCAACACCCTCACCTGCGAAACAGGTCACACTCACAGCGTGATTTAAGGAAGTTCGCGCCACCCCCAAAGGTCGGCCCCACCTGGGATGACGACCCCAAACGCCGTTACCCCCGCCTATGCGCCGTTTCAGTTAATTCCTATTAACTGTTTTGATTTTCGAGCCGATGCGACCGCATCCGGTTGATCTGCCAGACGATTTCGACCAGCACCGCACCCGCAATGCCCGTCAGCACCGCGACGAAACCCATCCCCGGCGACACCGGGTGGAGGTGCAGCACGGCGGTGATGGGCTTGACCAGGAAGATGACGAAGTACGCCCCGCCCGCGACCCCGAGCAGGGCGAGCTTCCACGGCTCGTAGGGCCGTGCGACGACGGCGAGCACCCAGAACGCGGTGATGATCAGCACCACCAGCGTCGCCGTCGACGCCGCCCCTTCCACCGCGGCAGGCGCGTCCGCACCCGGATACGCCCACACCCAGAACCCGAACGTCAGCGCGCCGACGATGAGCCCCGAGGGCAACGCCAGCCGGAACACCCGCGACGAAAACCCCGGCTTGGCGCGCTCGTGGTTCGGTGCCAGCGACAGCACGAAGGCGGGGATGCCGATGGTGAACCATCCGGTGATGGTCACGTGAATGGGCTCGAAGGGGTACGCGTATCCGATGACGCCGACGGCCAGCGCCAGGAACACGGAATAGATGGTCTTGGTCAAAAAGAGGTTCGCGACCCGCTCGATGTTGCCGATCACCCGCCTGCCCTCGGCCACGACGTGCGGCATGACGGCGAAGCGGTTGTCCAGCAGCACCAGCTGCGCCACCGACCGCGTCGCCGGCGCTCCCGCGCCCATGGCCACGCCGATGTTGGCGTCCTTCAGGGCCAGCACGTCGTTGACGCCGTCGCCGGTCATGGCCACGACGTGACCGCGCGACTGCAGGGCCCGCACCATCGCCCGTTTCTGGTCGGCGGTGACGCGCCCGAAGACGTCGCCTTCCTCGACGGCGTCGGCGAACGCCTCGCGCGCCGCCTCTCCCCCGTCGGGATCCGGGAGCTCGCGGGCGTCGACGGGCGAGTCCGCGCCCGGCAGTTCCAGCGCCCGCCCGACCGCGCCGACCGACGCCGCGTTGTCTCCGGAGATCACCTTGACGGTGACGTTTTCTTCCGCGAAGTACTCGAGCGTCTCCCGCGCGTCGGGACGCAGCGTCTGGTCGAGCACGACCAGCGCCACCGGTTCCAGCAGCCCCGGATGCTTTTCGACGGGCTCGCCCGGCCCCACCACCACGTCCGAGACGGTCACGGCGGACTTCGCCAGCAGCAGCACGCGAAGGCCGCCGCCCATCAGCTCCGCGGCACGATCCAGCGCCGCCGACCCGCCCGCGGCCAGGATGTCCGGCGCACCGAGCACCCACGTGCCGTGATCGCCGAACGTCGCACCCGCCCATTTCCGCGCCGAGGTGAACGGTGCCTTGTCGGTCGCCGCCCACCCCGGATCGGCAACGCCGGACTCGTCGAGGCTCTCGTTGATCGCCATCGTCGTGGCATTCGGTCTCTCCTCCAGCCGGCCCAACGCGGCGAGGACGTCGTGGACGGCCGCCACGCCGGCCCCGTCGTCAAGCAACTCCACGTCCCGCAGATGCATGCGGTTTTCCGTCAACGTGCCCGTCTTGTCCACGCACACGACGTCGACCCGGGCCAACCCCTCGATCGCCGGCAACTCGTTGGTGAGCACCCGCCTGCGCCCAAGGCGGACGATGCCGATGGCGAAGGCGATGGACATCATCAGCACCAGGCCCTCGGGGACCATCGGCACCAGCGACGCCACCATCGCCAGCAGCGACTCCTTCAGGTCCTGCCCCGACCGGAACAGCTGCGTCCAGATCACCAGCGCACCGGTGGGGATGAGGATCCACGTGATCACCCGCAGGATCTTGTTGATCCCGCGCAGCAGCTCCGAATCCGTCAGCGTGAACTTGCTGGCCTCCGCCGCCAGCTGCGCCGCATACGCCTCCGCCCCCACCTTCAGCGCCTGCTGGGTGCCGCCGCCGGAAATGACGTGCGACCCCGAATACAGCGGGTCGCCGACCTTCTTGTGCACGGGCTTCGACTCGCCGGTCAGCGGCGACTCGTCGACGTCGAGGTCGTCGACCGAGCGCGCCACGCCGTCGACGATGATCTGGTCGCCCGCCCCGAGCTCCACCAGATCGTCGACCACGATCTCCTCGCGGTCGATGTCGCGGGCCGGCCCGCCGTCGCGGATGACGAAGGGCCGGGCGCGCCCGACGATCGACAGCTTGTCCAGCGTCCGCTTCGCCCGCAGCTCCTGCACCACGCCCACGATCGAGTTGGCGATGATCAGCAAGCCGAAGGCGCCATTGACCCACGACCCCGTCCACAGGACGATCGCGAGCAGCACCGCGAGGATGGCGTTGATCCGCGTGAACACGTTCGCGCGGATGATGTCGGTGACCGTACGCCCCGACGTCGGCGGCAAATGGTTGACCAGGCCGGCCCGGCGCCGCTGATCGACCTGCTCCGAGGTCAGGCCGCCGGGGCCGGTGGCGAAGGCACTGTCCAGGTCGGCGTCGCGTTCCCGGCGCATCACGTCCGCCGGCTACTTTCCGCGGAACACCGGGTCGCGCTTCTCCGCGCGCGCCCGGCCGGCCTCCGCGGCGTCCTCCGACGCCCAGACCCGCTCGTACAGCTCGCGCTGCTCCGGCTTCGGCGGCAGGTTCGTCTCGTCGTCGTTGAGCACCATCTTGTGGTACTCCAGGCTCATCGGCGCGAAGGACGCGATGCGCTCGGCGACCTCGCGGGTGACGTGCGAATCGCCCAGGTAGGACGCCAGGCCGCAGGACTTCGCCTCCGACTGGTCGATCTGCTCGGCGGCCAGCAGGATGGTGCGGGCGCGGGCGCCGCCGACGAGCACGCGGGTGCGGCGGATGGTCCACGCGTCCACGGCGATGCCGAGCTTGACCGGCGGGATCATGAACCAGCCGCGCTCGCCCACCACGCGCAGGTCGGCGGCCATGGACAGCTGCATGCCGGCGCCGACCGCCGCGCCCTGCACGTCGGCGATGATGATGCGCGGGCATTCCTGCAGAGAATGCAGCATGCGGGCGAGCTGCTCGTGGAAGCTGCCGTCGCTGTGCTGGCCGCCCAGGTCCGCGCCGGCGCAGAACGCCCGCCCCTCGCCGCGGATGACGATGACCCGGCACTCCTCGCGCCCCGGCGCCGCGTCCACCGCGTCGGCGATGTCGGAGCACACGCCGGCGTTGAGGGAATTGCGCTTGTGATCGCGGTCGATGGTGATCGTGGTGATCGGCCCATCGTGCTCTACGCGGATCTCGGATGCTTCGGGGGTCACGGGCGACTCAGACATGTTCCCGAATCTACCGGGGCGCGGCGCTACTCGTCGCCGAAAGTGCGGGGATCGCCGCCGATGCGCGTGGCCGGGTCGGCGAGTGCGGCGATGGCGTCCAGGTGGGCGTCGGAAAGCTCGAAGCCGAGGACGCCGAGATTCTCCGCCATCCGGCCCTCGTCGGCCGACTTCGGGATGGCCACCAGCCCCCGCTGCAGATGCCACCGCAGCGTCACCTGCGCGGGCGTGCGGCCCAGTTCGGCCGCGATGTCGGCGATGGGCCCGGACCCGAACTGCTTGGCCCGGCCGAGCGGGGCCCAGCTCTGCGTGACGACGGACCGGCGCGCATTGTCCGCGACCTGCTCGTTCTGGGGCAGGCCGGGATGCAGTTCGATCTGGTTGACGGCGGGAGCCTCGGGCAGCTCGTCGAGGACTTCCGCATAGAAGTTGGCGACGCCCGCGGATCGGGTCAGCCCCTCGTCGCGCAGCTTCATGATCTCGCCGTAGCTCTCGGCGAACAGCCCCTGCTTCGGGCAGGGCCAGTGGACCAGCAGCAGGTCGACGTGATCGAGGCCGAGGCGCTTCAGCGATTCCCGCGCGGCACGGCGGGTGTCCGCGGCGCGCTGGTCGTCGTTCCAGATCTTGGTGGTCACGAACAGGTCCTCGCGGGCGACGTCGCCCGCCGCGATGGCATCCGCGATGCCCTGTCCGACGCCGACCTCGTTGCGGTAGAGCGAGGCGGTGTCGATGTGCCGGTAGCCGATGCCGATGGCGTGCCGGACGCAGCGGCGGGCGACGTCGTCGTCCATTCGCCACGTGCCCAGCCCAAGCTGGGGAATGGCGTTGCCGTCGTTGAGGGTCAGCGAGGGGATGGTGCCGCCGGAAGAGGCGCCGGACGCGGCTCGGTCGAATTCGTCATTGGCCATGCCCCTTTTGTACCCGTGCACCGGCGGGATTCGCATGGCGCCGGGCTCGGGCTGCTCCGCGCCTACTCCGCGTCCTCGTCCTGCATGTCCTCCGCGACCTTCTCCGCATCGGCGGGCGTCCCGTGGACGTCCGCGCCGGCCTCCTCCGCGGCACCGGGGCGCAGGCCCGCGATTTCCACGGTGTCGACGGACTCCGCCTTCCCGTTCTTCGGCTTCGTGCCGCCGTGGAGCTCCGGGTACCAGAAGCGCTCGGGGTCGGCGAGTTCCCAGTCCTCGGCCCAGGCGTGGAAGCGGGTGCCGCTGAGCAGCTCGCCGGGCTCGAGCCAGTTGTACAGCTCGGCGTAGGTCTCGGCGTATTCGTCGGAGGTGCGGCGGAAGAGCATCGACGGGGACAGCTGGTCGAAGTTCTCCAGGCCCATCGAGGCCAGCATGCCCACGGCCTCCTGAACGGTGGCGTCGTGGAAGTTGCGCACGCGGTTGGCCTTGTCCTCGACGTCCAGCGCCTTCCAGCGCTTGGGATCCTGCGTGGCGACGCCCACCGGGCATTCGTTGGTGTGGCAGAGCTGGGATTGGATGCAACCGGTGGCCATCATCATTCCGCGGGCCGAGGCCATGAAGTCGGCGCCCTGGCACATGCGCTTGATGATGTCGAAGCCCGTGACGATCTTGCCGGTGGCGCCGATCTTGACCCGGTCGCGCAGGCCGGCCCCGACCAGCGCGTTGTGCACGAGCACCAGGCCGTCGGTCAGCGGGAAGCCGACGCGGTCGGAGTACTCCAACGGCGCGGCGCCGGTGCCGCCCTCGGCGCCGTCGACGACGATGAAGTCCGGGGTGATGTCCTCCTCCACCATCGCCTTGCACACGGCGAGGAACTCGATGCGGGAGCCGACGCAGATCTTGAAGCCGACGGGCTTGCCGCCGCTGAGCTCGCGCATGGTGCCCATGAAGCGGACCAGCTCTCGTGGCGTGGAGTACACGCGGTGGAACGGCGGGCTGATGACGCCCTGGCCGACGCGCACGCCGCGGGTCTGCGCGATGATCTCGTCGACCTTGTCGCCCGGCAGCATGCCGCCCAGACCCGGCTTGGCGCCCTGGCTGATCTTCAGGTACGTGGCCTTGACCGCGGGCAGTGCCGCGCGCTCGCGGAACTTCTCGGGATCGAAATCCCCGTCCTCCGTGCGGCAGCCGAAGTAACCGGACCCGATCTCCCAGAACAGATCCGCGCCGTATTCCAGGTGATACGGGGAGATCGACCCTTCGCCGGTGTCGTGGATGAACCCGCCCATCGCGGCGCCCTTGTTCATGGCCAGCACCGCATTGGGCGACAGCGCGCCGAAGCTCATGGCCGCCACGTTGAAGATGGAGACGTCGTACGGCTGCAGCGTCTCGGCGCCGCCCAGCCGCACCCGCGGATTGGCGTTGACGGTGCGTGACGGCGCCATCGAATGCGGGATGTACTCGTAACCCGGCTCGGTGATCTTGCGCTCGGTGCCGAAGGACTTCTTCGAGCCCAGGCCCTTGGCGCGCTCGTAGATCACGGAGCGGGTGTC
>NZ_DURI01000215.1 GCF_012837295.1 Corynebacterium sp.
CCCACCCCAGGGCGGTCATCGACGACGGGTCGATGGCGTAGCGGCGGTCATGGCCCGGCCGGTCGGTGACGTGGATGAAATCGTCGCGCCCGCGGCCGAAGGCCTCGAGGACGTCGCCGACGACGTCGATGTTCGCCCGCTCCCCGTCGGCGCCGATCAAGTACGTCTCGCCGATGGATCCGCGATCGAGGATCGCCCACACGGCGTCGTTGTGGTCGTCGACGTGGATCCAGTCGCGCACGTTGTCGCCGGTGCCGTACAGCCGGGGCTCGCGACCGCGCAGCAGCCCGCAGATCTGGCGCGGGATGAACTTCTCCGGGTGCTGCCGCGGCCCGTAATTGTTGGAGCAGTTGCTGATCGTCGCCGCCAGCCCGAAACTGCGGACCCAGGCCCGGACGAAATGGTCGGCCGCCGCCTTCGACGCCGAGTACGGGCTCGACGGGTTGTACGGCGTGGCCGGGGTGAATCGCGCCGGGTCGTCGAGCGCCAGATCGCCGAAGACCTCGTCGGTGGAGACGTGGTGCAGCCGTACGCCGTGCTTCGCGCACGCCTTGAGCAGCGTCACCGTGCCCACCACGTTCGAGCTGACGAAGGGGTCGGCGTCGCGCAGCGAATTGTCGTTGTGCGACTCGGCCGCGAAATGCACCACCACGTCATGCTTGGCGACGAGTGCATCCACGAGTTCGGCATCGCGCACGTCACCTACGACGACCTCGCAGACGAAGGGCCCCTCGGCCGTGCGGAGGCTCGCGGGATTCGCGGCGTAGGTGAAGGAGTCCAGCACGGTGACGTCGGCGTCCGGCCGCGTGGCCAGGGTCCGCAGAACGAAGTTGGAGCCGATGAAGCCGGCGCCGCCGGTGACGAGGATGCGCATGCGCCCACCGTACCCCGGGGTCGGCGGGCCCCTGACCGCCTAGGGTCGGCCCATCCGGTCGTGCCGCGGCGCGGGCGCACCGGTGGAGTCCTTCGGCGCGGTGGCGTAGATGGTCATCGTCAGCACGCCGGCGAGGAACAGCGCCCCGCCGACGACCTCGACCCACGCCGGGGCGTTGTCGGACCAGTCGGCGATGGTCAGCACCGCGCCCAGCACGATCAGGCCCAGGCCCGCGAACAACGCGCGGGTGGTTCCGAACCGGCGGATGACGCCGGGCGGGGCGAAGGCCGCGAGGATCATGGCGACGCCCGCGACCATGGTCACCTCGCCGAGCCCGCCGGGGGCGAACACGGTGAAGAACAGGCCGATGAGGAACAGGAAGGCGCCCAGGGTCAGGGAGCCCTTCGACGTCGCGTGCATCAGTTCAGGCCGGCGTAGGAGTGCAGGCCGGAGACGACCATGTTGATGAAGAAGAGGTTGAACACCATCGTCGCAAAGCCGATGATGTTGATCCACGCGGCGGCGGCGTTGCGCCAGCCCGACGTCGCGCGGGCGTGCAGGTAACCGGCGTAGACGATCCAGGTGATGAAGGAGACCGTCTCCTTCGGGTCCCAGCCCCAGAAGCGGCCCCACGCGACCTCGGCCCAGATCGCGCCGAAGACGACGCCGAGACCGAACAGCGGGAACGCCCAGATGGCGGTGCGGTACGCGATGGCGTCGAGGGTCTTCGCCGACGGCAGCGGCATGGCCAGCTTGCCGAAGAAGCCCTTCTCGCCGCCCTTGGGCTGCTTGATGCGCAGCAGGTACAGCAGCGACGCGATGCCGGACACCAGGAAGATGCCGCCGCCGATGGAGACGGTGGACACGTGGATCGGGAACCAGACCGACTGCAGCGCCGGGACGACCGGCGCGGACTCGGCGTAGAGCGACGTGCCGCCGTAGAACATCAGCGCGGCGACCGGGGTGAGCAGCCACGGCCAGAAGATGCGCATCTCGTTGCGGCGCAGCAGCACCGACGCGATGACCATGGCGAACAGGCTGAACACCGAGATGTACTCGTACAGGTTGCCCCACGGGAAACGCTCTGCGGACAGGCCGCGCAGAACCACCGACGCGAGGTGGACGGCGACGCCGATGTAGACGACCATCTCGGCCATCGCGCCGAGGGACGACGCCTTGCGGAACTTCTCCGCGATGGCCTCCGAGTCCCCGTCGTTGGCGTCGTAGGTGTCGGTGCCGACGCTGGCGCCGCCGGTGCCGGTGCCGGTCCCCGTCGCATCCGCGGTGGAGCCGCCGGAGGCGACGAGCACCTTCTCGCCCATCTCGGAACGGGCCTCGGCACGGGCCTCGAGGGCCGACAGCCGGCGCGCGTAGTAGGCGATGAACAGCAGCAGCGCCAGCGCGTACAGGGCGAAAGCCGAGAAGTAGGACCAATCGGAGTACTGCGCCAGGGTCTGGTTGACGGGCATCGGGGCCGTTTCCTGTCTGTCCGGGGTTCGTGCGATCGGGTATGACCGTAGTCGTGGTCGCGCCGAAAACCCAACCCCCGGGGGCATTCGCGCTGGCCGGGCGGTTTCCGCTTTGCGACGGACCGTCGCTAAACCACGTTGGTCAGTCGTCCTCGGGCTCCGGGCGGCCCAGCACGCCGCGGACGAACTCGTCGAACTCGTCGCCCCAGCCGGCGCGGTCCGTGCGGGCCAGGCCACCGAACTCCACGCGGGTGACGCCCTCGGACACCGGGTGCAGGCGCACCCACAGGCGGCGGCGCTTGACGGCCAGCGACACGACCAGGCCGGCGAGCATCGCGATGGACGACCACAGCACCCACACCTGCGTCGGGTCATGCGACACCTGCAGATTGACGAACTCCTTGGCGCCCAGGAACTCGAGCTTCGTGCCGTCGTCGAGGGTGACGTCCTCGCCCTCCATCAGGTTGACGCGGTCGATCTTCTCCAGCTGGCCGGAGTGCATGAGGTCACGGTCCAGCGAGAACAGCTGCTGGCTGCGGCCGGTGTCCAGGCCGGCGTCGCCGCGGTAGACGTCGATGGCCAGGGCCGGGTCGTTCATGGCCGGGTACACCGACGTCAGCAGCTGGCCGGTGTCGCCGGTGAACTCCGCGGTCGGGGCAAACAGGCCCTCGATGGCGATCTGATTCTGGCGGCGCTCGTAGAGGTCCGGGTACATGCCGGCCGGCGGGTCGAAGCGCATGGCTCCCGACGACAGGAAGAAGGTCGGGTCATCCGGGCGGAACTGGACGATCGACGTGCGGGATTCGCCGTTGGGCCACGTCACCTTCACCGCGGGCGCGAAGCCGTGGCCCTGGAGGTACACGCGATCGCCGGAGACTCGCAGCGGGTGATTGACGCGCAGCTCCTGCTCGTTCCACGTCTCCACCGGGTCGCGCATCTCGTCCTCGCCGGCCCAGCGGATGTTCGACCGGAACATCTCCGCCTGGCCGTTGGGCAGGTAGTCGGCGACGAAATCCTCCACCTGCACGCAGAACGGGTTCAGGCCGGTGCCGTCGAAAAGCAGCCCGGGCCGCAGCGAATCGAAGTTGGCCGGGGCCGTGTTGCAGAACGGGTTGCTCACCGCACCCTCGACGGCCTCGTCCTCGATCTGGGTGCCCGTGCCGGTGACCAGGATGATCTGGCCCTCGTAGTACAGCAGCTTGCCGGCGGCGATGGTGATCAGCAGCGCCACCAGGCCCAGGTGGAACACCAGGTTGCCGAACTCGCGGAAGAACCCGCGCTCGGCGGAGAAGGACACCGCGCCCGCACGGTCCTCGTCGGCCGGGGTCTCCGTCACGTGCCAGCGCTTCAGGCGCGACGCGACGTCCGCCTTCACGGCGTCGAGCGGCTTGTCGACGTCGCCGGCGTCGTTCATGGGCAGCCTGCCCAGATTCTTCGGCGCCCGCGCCGGCGGCGTGCGCATGGCCTTCCAATGCTCCACCGTGCGCGGGATGATGCAGCCCACCAGGGACGCGAACAGCAGAACGTAGATGGCGGTGAACCAGACGGACGAAAAGACGTCGAAAAGCTGGAGCTTGTCGAAGATTTCCGCCATCGTGCCGTTGTTGGCCAAGTATTCGTTGACCTTGTCCACCGACAGGTTGCGCTGCGGCAGCAGGGCGCCGGGGATGGCGGCGAAAGCGAGCAGGAACAGCAGGATCAGCGCCGTGCGCATGCTGGTCAACCAGCGCCACGCGGCACGCACCGGACGCATCGCCTTCGCGCCGGCCGTGCCGCGCACCGCCCGCGCATCCTGCGTGGAAGTCGCCATCTGTGCTGCCATCTCCTTGCTGATCGGGCCGGTCGGGCCCGCTTAAATCGGCGTCACCGTGTCGGTGATGAACGCCACCTGAATCCAATTGACGAACATATCCCAGACCCCGGAGACCAACGCGACGCCCACCAGCACGAGCATCGCGCCGCCGACCATCTGGATCGTCCGGGAATTGCGGCGCAGCCAATCCACGCCCTTCATCGCGCGGGCCGAACCCAACGCGACCAGGATGAACGGGAAGCCCAGGCCCAGGCAGTACGCCACGATCAGCAACACGCCGCGGGCGGCCGTGAGCCCCTCGGTGCCCGCGGACACCGAGATGATCGCCGTCAGCGTCGGCCCCAGGCACGGCGTCCACCCCAGCGCGAAAACCGCGCCGAGCATCGGGGCGCCCAGCCACGTGGTCCACCGCTTCGGGGCCATGCGGGTGTCCCGCTGCAGCGCAGGGACCATGCCCATGAACACCAGGCCCATGAGGATGGTGACGATGCCGCCGGCGATGGTCAGCGTCCGCGCCTCCAGGCGCAGCGTCGAAACCAGCCCGAACACCGACGCCGAACCGAGCACGAAGATCACCGTGAAACCGGCGACGAACAACAGCGACGCCAATCCCACGCGGGCGCGGGCCCGCTTCTCCGCCTTGTTCCGCGCCGCCACCGCGGTGGCGCCGGAACCGGTGCCCGGCGGGGCGTCGTCAAGCGGGGAACCCGCGGTGCCCGAGATGCCGGTCAAGTAGGACACGTACCCGGGGACCAGCGGAATCACGCACGGGCTGGCGAAGGACACCAGACCCGCGGCCGCCGCGGCGAGCAGGGCCAGCACGATCGGGCCCTGCGCCGCGGCGTCCGCGAACGCGTCGCCGATGCCGGAGGCGAGGAGCATCTACGCCGCCCCGCCTTCGTCGGCGACCTTGCGCACGGCGTCCCACAGCTCGGACTCGCTGACCTCCTTGAGGAAGACCGCCGCAGGGCGGTGCTCGCGGTCCAGGATGATCGTCGTCGGGATCACCGACGCCGGGATGCCGCCGAGCGAACCCGCGTTGATGAACGGCGGGTCGTAGATCGACGGGTAGGTCAGGCCGTTGTCCTCCACGAAATCGCGGGGCGCGGAGATGACGTGATCGCGGACGTTGATGCCGAGCATCGTGCCCAGGCCATCCGCCTGCATCTTCTCGTGGACCGCCTGCAGGTCATCCGACTCGGAGCGGCACGGGGCGCACCACTGGCCCCAGGCGTTGAGCACCACCATCTCGCCCTCGAAATCCGACAGGCGGATCTCCTTCCCCTCCTCCATGAGGGACTCGCCGTAGACGTCGGCGACGGGCGCGCGGTCCTCCGGCGCGTACTCGATCACCGTCTGGCCGCCGGGCGACACGAACTCGAAGGTGCCGCCGATGGCCACGGCATCGTGGCCGACGGTGTCGCTGGAACATGCCGCCAACGACGCGGTCAGGGCGATGCCCGCCACGGCGGCGAAGGTGCGGAAGAGGGGGCGCATGGGAAGGCCGTCCATTTCACAATCGGGGTTCACTGCAATCTAACGAAGAAGGGGCCCGGACACCGAATCACGGCGCGGCCCCGGCTCCGTCACAGATGCGCAGCCGGCTCCGAGTAGCGCACGTCGACGATCGTGTCCCCCAGGAACACCAGCGACGTCACCGACGACAGGTCGCACTGACGGTCCGCCGGATTGTGGGCCAGGCTCAGGCCGCGGGCGCGGCGCGCGGCGGCGACCACGCACAGTTGGTGGGTGACGATGATCGCCTCGCGGCCCTCGGCGGCCCCGCGGGCGCGGCCGATGGCCGCGAACATGCGGTCGGCGATCTCCTCGTAGGGCTCGCCCCAGCTGGGCACGCCCGGGCGGCGCAGGCGCGGCCAGTAGCGCGGGTTCCACAGGTCGGAGTCCCAGCCGCGCACGTGGAGGCCCTCGAAGGTGTTGCCTGCCTCCAGCACGTCCGGATCGATGACCGGCTCCAGACCGGTCACGCGCGTGACGGGCTCGCAGGTCTCGCGGGTGCGCTGCAGCGGCGAGCACGCCACGTAGGCGACGTCGTGGCCGGCGAACGCCTCCGCGGTGGCCTCCGCCATCGCGCGGCCCCGGTCCGACAGGCGGTAGCCCGGCAGACGGCCGTAGAGGATCTTCCCCGGATTGTGCACCTCGCCGTGGCGGATGAGGTGGACGATCGTGCGCGGCGAATGGACGGGCGTGCGCCCGTTGCCCTCGCCGGTCACTGGTCCCGCTCCGGAGTGGCGGAGGCGGCGGCCTTCGCGGCGATGCGGACCGCGGACTCGATGATCTCGAAGTCGGCATCGGTCAGCGCGGAGGACACGAACCAGGTCTCGAAGCAGCTCGGCGGCGCGTAGACGCCGTTTTCCAGCAGTGCGTGGAAGAACGCCGGGTAGCGGAACGTGTCCGCGGCCTTCATGTCGGCGAAGTCGCGGCCCTCCCCCTCCGCGAAGCGCGGGGAGAAGAAGGTGGCGGCGCGCTGGATGTTGTGGGCGACGCCCTCGGCCGTCAGCGCGTCGGACAGGATGCCCGCCATGCGGTCGGCGTTGGCCGCGACGGCCGCGTACACCGACTCGTCGGCGGCGCGGAGGCTGGCCAGGCCGGCGGCCACGGAGACGGGGTTACCGGACAGGGTGCCCGCCTGGTAGACGGGGCCCTGCGGGGCGAGGTGCTCCATGATGTCGCGGCGGCCGCCGAACGCGGCGGCGGGCAGGCCGCCGGAGACGACTTTGCCGAAGGTGGTCAGGTCGCCGGCCACGCCGTCGACGCCGTACCAGCCGTTGGCGGAGGTGCGGAAGCCGGTCATGACCTCGTCGAGGATCAGCAGCGCGCCGTCCGCGTTGGCGATCTCCTTGAGCTGGGCGTTGAAGCCCTCGCCCGGCGCGACGGTGCCCATGTTGCCGGCAGCGGCCTCGGTGATCACGCAGGCGATCTCGCCCGGGTTCTCGGCGAACGCGCGGCGCACGGCCTCGACGTCGTTGTAGGGCACGACGATGGTGTCGGCGGCGGAGGCTCCGGTGACGCCCGGCGAATCCGGCAGGCCGAAAGTGGCCACGCCCGAACCGGCGGAGGCCAGCAGCGCGTCGACGTGGCCGTGGTAGCAGCCGTCGAACTTCACGATCTTGCCGCGGCCGGTGAAGCCGCGGGCCAGGCGCACCGCGGACATGGTGGCCTCGGTGCCGGAGTTGACCAGGCGGACCTCCTCCACCGACGTGCGGTCGATGATCTCCTGCGCCAACTCCGTCTCCCCCGCGGTCGGGGCGCCGAAGGACAGGCCGCGGCCCGCAGCCTCACGCACGGCCTCGACGACGGCCGGGTGGGCGTGGCCCATCAGCATCGGGCCCCAGGAGCACACGAGATCGACGTACTCGTTGCCGTCGACGTCGGTCAGGCGCGAGCCCCGCGCCGATTCGATGAAGCGGGGAGTGCCGCCGACCGAGCCGAATGCGCGCACCGGGGAGTTCACCCCGCCCGGGGTCACCGCGCGGGCGCCGTCGAAGAGGCGCGCGGAATTGTCCGTCTGCTGGTTTGAGGTCCGCTGGGGTGTAGTCACGCAGCCCATCGTAGGGAAACGCCGACGGCCCGGGCACACCCGCCCCGCCCCGTGTCCCGGCGGGCGGGCAGGTCAGTGGGCGGGGGCGGGATGCGGTCCTGCACCGCCGTCAATTGCCGGCCGCCACCCGGCGGGCCATGCGGCGGGACAGGGCGGGGCGGATGCCGCCGCGGCCCATGATCCGGTTGAGGCGGCGCGAATGCCATTCGATCCACAAGCCCGCGAGCACCATGAGCACGGAGGTGATCAGGGGGTGCAGCAGACCGAGGACCGACAGCACGAGCACCGCGATGTTGTAGCCCCAGGCGAAGGCGATGTTGCCGGACATCGTCCGGGTGACGTCGCGCGCCAGCGAGATCGCCTCGGGGATGGAACCGACCCGCGAGCGCAGGGACACCACGTCGGATTCCTCGATTTCGAGGTCGTCGACGCCGGCGTCGGCGTCCATGAGCACGCCCGCATCGGCGACGCGGAGGCATTCGGCGACGTCGGAGCCGCCGACCATGACCACGGTCTCCCCTCCGGAATGGATGCCGCGCACGGTGGCGGCCTTGCGGCCGGGGATGATGCCCGCGTACACCCGCGAAATGCCCAGGCGGTCGGCGAAGCGCCTGGCCACCGGGTAGGGGTCGCGGGTGATCATGATGGTGTCGACGCCCATTTCCTCCAGCGCGTCGACCGCCTCGACGGCGTCGGGCTTGATGTCCTCTCCGACGGTGATGACGCCGCGGACCTTGCCGCGCCAGCTGATCACCAGCGGGGTGCCGCCGCCGAGGGCCGCGACCGCCATCCGCTCGTCCAGGGCGGACATGTCGCGGGGGCGCCACAGGCTGGCCTCCACGAATCGCTTTTCGACGTTGCCGTCGGACGTGACCACCGGCAATTCCGCCTGCCCGACGAATGCGCCATCGGCGTTGATCTCGACGTGGTGCACCTCGATCCAGTGCGGGACGTCGCCGCCGCCCGACCCGGCGTCGCGGGAAACGCGGCAGGCGCGGACGATCGCCGCGGAGACCGGGTGGTCGCTCTCCATCATCAGCGCACCGGCGACGCGAAGGATCAGCTCGGGGTTCTCCCCCTTCGCCGCCTGCACCTGCAGGACGTGCATCTCGCCCGCCGTCAACGTGCCCACCCGGTTGAACATCACCGAGTCGGCGCCGGCCAGCGAACGGAAGGCCTCGGCGTCGCGGATGAGCAGGCCGCGCTCGGCCGCCGAGAGGATGCCGATGCGCAGCGCCGTCGACGTCGACATGGCCAGCGCCACCGGCGCAATGCCGATGAGGATGGCCAGCGCGACGGCGAATGCGCCGCCGGCCCCGCCGGAGACCAGCCACCAAATGCCGAAGGCCACCAAGGCCAGCAGCATGGTCCACGGAACCAGCACCGACGCGGAGCGCACGGCGGTCTGGTGGGCGACGTCCTCTTCGCGGATGGCAGTCTGCATCCACCGTTGGATGGCCGCTGCGCGGGTCTTGGATCCCGTGCGCGAGACGCGGACCTTCAGGCGCTGGTCCAGGTTCATCGAACCGGCCCACACGCGGGAGTTGACCTTCGCCTCCGCGGGCGTGCTCCCGCCGCCGACGACGCGCGAGTCCACGCGGGAGGCGCCGCCGACGACGATGCCGTCGACGGGGATGATCTGGCCCGGCGGCACGAGGACGTCCTCGCCGATGTTCAGCTCGGCGATGGGCACCCGCCGCTGTTCCGGCTTGGCGGCCTTGCCCGCCTTGCGCACCACGGTGACCTGGCGGTCGGCGGGGATGCGCAACACGTTCATCGCGGCGCCGGAGCGCACGCGGTTGTACCTGGTCACCAGTCGCCCGGCGAGCAGCAGCACGGTCACTCCGCAGGCGACGTCGAAGAACAGCTCCGCCGGGGCGCTGCGCTCGTAGTGGAAGGCGAACCACGTCGGCGACGTCGTGAAGCCGATCTTCCCGGCGGGCCCGAAGACGAGCTCGGCCAGGGACCAGGCCCACGCCGCCAAGATGGCCACGGCGCTGGCCCCGTCGAGCGCGGACATCCGCCGGCGCATCGACGCGAGCATCGCGCGGTGGAACGGCCAGCCGCCCCATAGCGCCACGACCGTCGTCAGCCCGGCGCACAGCCACTGCCAGCCGTCGAATTGCCACGGCACGTACAGGGACAGGAGCAGCACCGGGATGGTCAGCAGCAGGGACACGAGGAACCGCGTGCGCGTCACCAGGGCCCGGGCCGTGAACAGGACCTCGTTGGAGCCTTCCGCGCGCAGGGCCGCTTCACGACGGCGCACCCTCGCCTCCGCCATCTGCTGTGCCGCGGCGGGCACGGCGGGGCGGCGGCGGGGAGCCGCATCGAGGCGGGTGGCCCGGCGGCGCAGCGAATTCCGGGTCAGGTACGCGCCGATGCCGTGCTCGGCCAGCGCGGCGATGAGAACGTCGGGGGCGAGATCGTCGGGCGCCGTGACCCAGGCGCGGCCCGGCGAGTAGACGACCGTCGCCCGGACGCCCGGGAAGGCGTCCAGGATCTTCTCGGCTTCGTCGGCGGCGAGCGCCGATTCGAGCCCGTTGAGCACGAGGCCGTAGGACGTCAAGCCGGTGCCCGTGCGCCGTGCGAGGCGCTGATGCAGGCTTTCGTCGTCGTCGGACCGCCGCTTCGACCTCAGCCAGGCGGCGGCTTCCTTCGCCTCGTCGATGGCGCGGCTGACCCGCTCATCCGTTTCCAGCAGATCGCGGGCCTTGTCGAGCTGCGCGGCCTCCCGGGAATCCTCGCCGGCCACCGTCCGGTACTCGGAGGGCGTGTCCGCCGCCGGCGCGGGCCCGCGTTTCGGGTCGGGCGCCGTCGCCGACGGGTCGCCGGGCGCGGCGGTGCAATTCGGGGGCCGATTCGTGGACGGGCTCATACCCGCCCGCCTTCACCGGCCCGGGCGTCGCGGTACAGCAGGATCAGCCCGATGATCATCACGCCCGCGGGGACGGCCGTCCAGGGAGTCACGGCCATCGCCATCGCGCCCGCGAGCGACACGAACGTCATCAACGCGATGACTCCGACGAGAACGCGCCGGACCACCTTCGAGGTTGCGGCGGAGGGGGCGAGCACCGCGACGAGGATCGCCGCGGCGATGCCCAGCCCGCCGACGATGACGATGTCCCGCGCCACCTCGGACCGGATGCCGGAACGGTCCTGGGACAACAGCAGCATGCCCACCACGGCCTGCGCGATCGCGCCTCCGACCAGGGTCAACTGCCATGCCGGTCGGCTGGCCCGTACGTCAGCGGCCATGCCCGCCATCCTTTCCGCCGGCGCGCCACGGCCCATCGCCGGGCGCCGATCCCGGCTTCCCGCCGGAATCATCTCCTCCGGGGCCAAAATACTCCATCGCCCGCCGGCCGGAGGCCAGCACGAGCCCCGCACCGGCCGCGGCGGCGGAGGCGATGGCCAGTGCGCCGTCGGCAAGCTGAAGGGGCACCGGGGCCAGGGACCACGGCCCCACGGGCCCGCCCATGAAGATGGTCACCATCCTGACGATCAAATACACCGAGCCCGCGACCAAAATCAGGCGGGCCCATTTGGAGCCGGCCCGCATGCGGAACGCCAGGAACGCGAAGATCGCGGTGAACGTCAGCGTGATCAGCATGGTCATCACCGCCGATCCCCGGGCCACCAGGATCTTCTCGTCCGCGCCCAGTTCCGGGAACGAGGCGCCGGCGGACTGCCCGCCGAACCCCGAAACGTCCAACAGCGCGCCGGGATTGAGCAGGTTGACGGCCAGGGTGGTCATCGCGGCCGCGACCTGCAGCACGCAGGTGGTCAACCACGCCTGCCAGGCGCCGACGATCTGTTCCGGGGCCGCGGGCCTGTCCCTCATCGCTCGCGGAGCTTCCGGGCGACGTCGACGGCGAAGTACGTGAGCACCTGGTCGGCGCCGGCCCGGTGGATGCCCAGGACCGATTCCATCATCGCCGCGTCGAGGTCGATCCAGCCGTTTGCCGCGGCCGCGTGGATCATCGCGTACTCGCCGGACACCTGGTACGCCGCGACGGGCACCGGCGACATGTCGGCGACCTCGCGGACGATGTCCAGGTAAGCCATGGCCGGCTTGACCATGACGAAGTCGGCGCCCTCGGCGACGTCGAGCTCCACCTCGAGCAGGCTCTCGCGGCGGTTCGCGGGATCCTGCTGGTAGGTGCGGCGGTCGCCCTCCAGCGAGCTGCCGACGGCCTCGCGGAACGGCCCGTAGAACGCCGAGGCGTACTTCGCCGAGTACGCCATGATGGCGACGTCGGTGTGGCCCGCCGCGTCCAGCGCCGCGCGGATCGCCTCGATCTGGCCGTCCATCATCCCGGACGGCGACACGATGTGGGCGCCGGCGTCGGCCTGGGCGACGGCCATGCGGGCGTAGTTGCCCAGGGTGGCGTCGTTGTCCACGACCGTGCGGCCCCACCGGTCGGTCCGCAGGACGCCGCAGTGGCCGTGGTCGGTGAACTCGTCGAGGCAGGTGTCGGCCATGATCAGCACGTCATCGCCGAATTCGCGGCGCAGGCGGGACAGCGCGCGGTTGAGCACGCCGTCTTCCCGCCACGAGCAGGCGCCCTCGCCGTCCTTGTCGGAGTCCAGCGGCACCCCGAACAGGTCGACGCTGGGAATGCCCAGCCCCGCGGCCTCCTCGACCGCGCGCACCAGGGAGTCCTCGGTGTGCTGCACGACGCCGGGCAGCGAGGAGATCGGGCGCACCTCGTCGAGTCCGTCGGCCACGAACATGGGCAGGATCAGATCATCGACCGTCAGGGACGTCTCCGCCGTCATCCGCCGCATGACCGGGCTGGACCGCAGGCGGCGCGGCCTGCGGATCGGGGCGGGAACGTTGGCAGAGGGGTTACCGGAATCCGTCATGCCCCCAGGGTACGGTCGGCCGTCCGGAAACGGGCACCGGGGTCCGGCTGGGCCGCGCCCGCACCGGGAACTACTCCCCGGGCTGCTCCGGGGCGCCCGCCGGGACGTCGTCAAGCGAATCGTCGTCGGCCCGCGGCGCGGGATCCTTCGCGGGCTCGGGGGCCTCCGCGGCGCGCTTGCGGCGCTTCTTGCGCGGCGGCGGCAGCTGGCCGGCGGCGCGCAGGTTGGCCACGTGGTCCGCCAGGGCATCGACGAGATCGGTGATCCCCGCACGCTCCGGCATGACGTCGACGCGCAGGCCGTACTCGCGGGCCGTCGCGGCGGCCATCGGGCCGATGCAGGCGATGATCGTCCGCGAGTGCGGCTTGCCCGCGATGCCCACCAGATTCTTCACCGTCGACCCCGAGGTGAAGCACACGGCGTCGAAACCGCCGGTCTTGATCATGTCGCGGATCTCGGCGCTCGGCGGGGCGGCGCGCACGGTGCGGTACGCGGTGACGTCGTCGACCTCCCAGCCCAGGTCCATCAGGCCGTCGACCAGCACGTCGGTGCCGATGTCCGCGCGCGGAAGCAGCACCCGGTTGACCGGGTCCATGCCCTCGATGAACTCGGGGAAGACCTCGACCACGCCGGCGGCGTTCTGGCGGGCCTCGTCGGGAAGCAGCTCCGGCGTGATGCCCAGCTCGCGGATCGCGGCGGCGGTCTTGTGGCCGACCGCGGCGATGCGCACGCCCGCGAAGGAGCGCGCGTCCAGGCCGAACTCGGTGAACTTGTCCCACACCGCGTTGACGGCGTTGACGGACGTGAACACGACCCACTGGTAGCGGCCGTCGACCAGGCCCTTGACCGCGCGCTCCATCTGGGCGGGGCTGCGCGGCGGCTCGATGGAGATGGTGGGCACCTCGATCGGGATGGCGCCATGGGCGGCCAGGCGAGTGCGCATCGGGCCGGCCTGGCCCTTCGCGCGCGGCACCAGCACGTTCCAGCCGTACAGGGCACGGTTTTCCCACCAGCTGTACTTCGAGCGCTTGTCGACGCCCTTGCCCAGCGTTACCACCAAGGGGCCCGACAGGTCGCCCGAGAGCTGGGCCAGCGTGCCCAGCGTGACGTCGTAGGTGCGCTGCAGGCGCGTGGTGCCGTGGACGGTCACCGACGTGGGCAGCGAATCGGGCAGGCCGCGGGCGGAGAGTTCTCCCGCGATGGCCGACAGGTCGTCCTCGACGGCCTGCAGCACCAGCGGCTGCGGGGCGGAGGCCAGCTCGTCCCAGTCGACGTCGGCGCGGCCGAGGTCGGTCTCGGTGTAGGTCGAGCCCAGCGCGATGCCGGCGAAGGCCGGGACCGTCGACGGCACGGACATGCCGGGCACGATCTGGAACTCGATGCTGTTGCGCGACACCGCGTTGATCTCGGCGAGCACGTCATCGCTGGTCAGCGGATTGCCCGCGACCAGGCGCACGACGTCGTGGCCGCGGCGGGCCTCGGCGACCAGCGCGCGGCTCATTTCCGTGGGATCGCCGGCCGGCTCGCGGATGTCGGCGGCCGTCGGCGGCGCCGGGCG
>NZ_DURI01000216.1 GCF_012837295.1 Corynebacterium sp.
CATTCCGAGAGCCCCGCAGCCAAGGAGACCGCCGCAGCCGCAGGCACCGCTGATGGCACCGCCGTTATTGCCACGGAAGGCGCCGCCGTCGTTACCGCCACGAAAGGCGCCGCCCCCGCGACGGAGTCCATGGACGACGCCGCCTTCCGCGACCGGTTCGCGGCCATGCTGCGCAACCGCCGCAGCCACCGCGACTTCCTCCCCGACGCCCTCCCGGAGGACGAGGTGCGGGAGTTCCTGGAGCTGGTCATGACCTCGCCGTCGGCGTTCAACATGCAGGCCCGCGCGGTGGTGCGCATCCAGGACCCGGACGTCCGCGCCGCGGTGCACGCGGCCGCCCGCAAGCAGCGCCAGGTCCTCGAGGCCCCGCTGCTGCTCGCCTTCGTCGCCGAGCCCGACGGCTGGGAGGACACGTTCGACGAGGTCGCGTCGCAGTACCTCGCCTCGGGCCGCTGGGACGACTCCTTCGCCGCGGAGAAGCGCGACCGCATCGCCGGTTTCCAGAAGCAGCGCCGCGACCTGGGCCGTTCCCGCGAGTACGCGCTGCGCGACGCGACCATCGCCGCGTCCTTCGCCATGCTCGCCGCCGAGGCCCGCGGGTGGGCGACGTCGCCGATGACCGGCTTCGACGAGGAGGC
Source organism: Corynebacterium sp. (assembly GCF_012837295.1). Taxonomy (GTDB): domain Bacteria; phylum Actinomycetota; class Actinomycetes; order Mycobacteriales; family Mycobacteriaceae; genus Corynebacterium. The sequence goes on from NZ_DURI01000216.1 coordinate 639, forward strand.
CCTCAAGGCCGCCATCGGCGCGGACGACTCCGCCCGCGACGTCTCCGTCGCGCTGTTGCTGGCGGTGGGCCGCCCGGCCGGCGCCCCGAAGGATCCGGGCCGTTTGCCGCTGGAGCGCCGCGTCTACGTCGACGAATATCCGCTTTAAAACAGTGCTTTACGACGGCCCGCGTGCCCCGCGAACCGTCGTCAAGCACGGGGCGACGGCGCCGTGACCGGCCGCTACTTCGACAGTTCCGCGGCGAGCTCGACGGCCTGGCGGATGGCGCGCTTGGCGTCGAGCTCCGCGGCGACGTCCGCGCCGCCGATGACGTGGATGCGGGGGTCCTCGACGCCCGCGCCCAACGCCGACCTGTCCGACTCCTGGCCGGTGCACACGATGATGTTGTCGACGCCGATGACCTTGGACTCGCCGTCGACGGTGATGTGCAGGCCCTCGTCGTCGATGCGGTCGTAGGAGACGCCGACGTACTTGTGCACGCCGGCCTTCTTCAGCTCCGCGCGGTGCACCCAGCCGGTGGTCTTGCCCAGGCCCTTGCCGATCGACGACTCCTTGCGCTGCAGCAGATGCACCTCGCGCAGCGGCTTCTCGTCGTGCGGGGTGCCCAGGCCGCCGGGTGCGTCCGCCGGATCGACGACGCCCCAGGACTTCCGCCACTCCGCGAGCGACTGGTTCGGCTCGCGGGTCAGGTACTCGGCGACGTCGACGCCGATGCCGCCGGCGCCGATGACCGCCACGCGCGCGCCGGCGGTGCGGCGGCCGGAGAGCAGATCGTCGTAGGGGATCACCGAATCGTGGTCGATGCCGGGGATCTCCGGGATGCGCGGCACCACGCCGGCGGAGTAGACGATGTGGTCGAACGGCTCGGCGACGTCATCGACGGCCGTGGCCCCCACGCTCGGGTCCGCGTCGGTCACCCCGTCGTCCGCGCGGTCCGCGATGGCGCCGTCCGCCGAAGAACGGTCGGGGGAGGTGGCGGCGGAGGCGTCGTAAAGCTGATCGGCCGTGGCCCTGCGGCCGAGGTGCACCGGCACGCCGAGGACCTCCAGCCGGCGGGAGAAGTAGCGCAGCGTCTGGCCGTACTCCTCCTTGCCGGGGATCGCGGCGGCGAGGCGGAACTGGCCGCCGATGGCGTCGGAGGCCTCGAAAACCTCGACGTGGTGGCCGCGGACGGCCGCGGCCTCGGCGAAGGCCAGACCCGCCACGCCCGCGCCGATCACC
>NZ_DURI01000217.1 GCF_012837295.1 Corynebacterium sp.
GTGCCGGCGCCCCGCCCCGCCCATGCGGCGGGCGCGGTCGGGGTCACCGAGCATGCCGACGACGGCCGCCGCGAGCCCCGCCCGATCCCTGCCGCCCACGACGATTCCGGTCTCCCCGTCGACGACCGTTTCCGGGGCGCCGCCGGAGTCGCCCGCGATGACGGGGACGCCGCAGGCCTGCGCCTCGAGGTACACGATGCCCAGGCCCTCGACGTCGAGGCCGCGGCCGCGGGTGCGGGCGGGCATCGCGAACACGGACGCGGCGTTGTAGTGGTCCGGCAGTTCCCCGTAGGGGACGGGGCCGGTGAAAATCACGCGGTCCGCCACGCCGCAGTCGGCCGCCAGGCGTTCCAGGGTGCCCAGGTACGGCCCCGAACCGACGATCATCAGGCGGGCGTCGGGGACGTCCGCCACGACGTCGGGAAGCGCCCGGATGAGCTGGTCCTGCCCCTTGCGGGCGACCAGCCGGGAGATGCAGACCACCAGCGGCGCATCGGCGGCGATGCCGTGGCGGGCGCGGATGCGGGCGCCGGCCGCCGCGTCCGGGGCGAAGAAGTCGACGTCGACGCCCGACGGCAGGCGCTCGAAGGCCGCGCGCGGGCCGAACGCGGCGGCGAACCGGTTGCGGGTGTACCCGGAGATGTAGGTGACCACGTCGGAGGCGTCGCCGATGCGGCGCAGCGCCGAACGCCCGCCGGGCACCATCGACCAGCCGACCTCGTGGCCGTGCGTGGTGGACACGATGCGCGTGGCGCCCGCGCGCCGGCAGGCGGGGGCGAGCAGCGCCATCGGGGCGGCCGCGCCGAACCACACGGTGTCGATGGCCTCGTCGGCGATGATCCGCGCCGCCGCCCGCGCGACGTGCGGCAACGGCAGCAGAATCCGGTCGCGCAGGCGGTGCACCCGGTACGGCACCGAGGCGTCGTGTTCGGCGGTCGCCTCCCCCGGCACCCGCGTCGACGCCAGCACCGTCAGCGACTCCGGCGGCAGCGTCGCGCAGAAATCACGCAGGTACGACTCGATGCCGCCCTGCCGGGGCGGGAAGTCGTTCGTGATCAGCAGCACCCGCCCCATGCCGGCCCCCGGTCAGTAGCGCACGGCGCCCATGTACGGGCCGCCCTGCTCGATGGAAACGACCTGCACCGGCACGCCGTAGGTGGACGCGTGGACGATCATGCCGTTGCCGACGTACATGCCGACGTGCGTGATGCCCTCGTAGAACCCGATGATGTCGCCCGGCTGCAGGTCACCGCGCGACACCGGGGTGCCGCCCGCCAGCTGCGCCTGCGAGGTGCGCGGAATGGTCTTGCCCATCTGCTGGTACGCCCAGTACATAAGGCCGGAGCAGTCGAAGGCGTCCGGGCCGGCCGCGCCCCAGGAGTACGGGGAGCCGGTCTTGCCGACCGCGGCATCGACGACGCCCGCCGTGCCGACGAGCGCGTCCAGGCCCTCGAGCATCGGGTTGTCCTTGTTGCGCCAGCGCTCGAGCGCCTCCGGGCTGAGGGCGTCGACGCGCTCCATGACCTCGCTGGTGCGGCGGTCCAGCTCCTCCGACTGGCTGGAGAGCTCGTTGCGGGCGTGCTCCAGCTGGCCCAGCTCGAACTCGGCGGTGGCGCGGGCGCCGGCCGCGCGGGCGAAACCGTCGGCGGCGTTGCGCTGGTGGCGGGACAGGCCGTCGAGGATTTCCTCCTTGTCGCGCGACAGCTGCGACACGTAGGTGGAGCGGTCGAGGGCGTCCTGGGCGTCGTTGGCGCCGAGGACGGCCGTCATCGGGTCGACGACCTCGCCGCGCATGCGCTGGCGGGCGAACTCCGCGATGTCGTCGCGGTGCGCGTCGACCTCCCCGCGGGCGGCCTCGGCCTCGAGCGTCGCGGTGTCCACTTCGCTCTGCAGTTCGGCGACGCGCGCCTCCTGCTCGCTCACCTCGCCGTCCAGGCGGGTGACCTCCTCGGAGTTCCGCTCCGCCTCGAGCCCCAGCTCCTCCAGCTCCGCGATGAGCACCTCCACCGGATCCTCCTGCGCGGCCGCCGAGGGCGTCACCAGCACGGGCGCCGCCAGGGCGATGGCCAGCGCCGACGCCGCGGCGATGCGCGTGCGCGCGGGTGCGCCGGTGCTTTCCGACGCGCCGCCGGCCGTCCGGGAGGGGGACATGCCGATTCGGCGGAGCAGGGAGGGTCGGTTCGGCATCATGCTGGCATGCCTTTCGTGCAGGTGAAACGAGGGGGCGGTTCGGCCGGCGGGTGCGGGGCGCGGCAACTCGCGTTGGCGGCGGCCCCGGTTCACCCATTGACCGGCGTTGACCGAAGGGAATAGTAACAACACGGACACGGCCGGGCGAATCATTCGACGGTGTGATGTAAAGCTCTCCCCCGGGCGGTGTGACCCATGGGACGGGAGCGCCCGATTGCGTCGGGATTGGCCTGGCGGGACTGGCCCGCCCGATTCCCCGCCCTCTCCCTCCCCGGAAACGCCGAAGGCGGGGCCCCGTTCCCACGGGACCCCGCCTGAAACGGCAGGAAGTTGACTCGTTCTTCTACGGAGTCTGTTTCATTGTGCGGGGCCTTGACCGCGGCCCCGGTGCGGGAATGTGGTGGCGCTTCCGGGCTCGTCCCCGGTGCGCCCCAGCTACTCCTGGGAGTCGCGCTTAGAAGCGGACGACGGAGTGGACCGGCATGTAGTCGATGCTGGTCTCCTTGACGACGTCACCGGTCTGCGGGGCGTGGATGACGTTGTTGCCGCCGGAGAAGATGCCGACGTGGGTGGCGCCCGGGTAGAAGACGATGATGTCGCCGGGCTGCTTGCCGGCCATGCCGACCGACTGGCCACCGTTGGCCTGGGCCTGCGAGGTGCGCGGGATGGACTTGCCGACCTGCGAGTAGGACCAGGAGGTCAGACCGGAGCAGTCGAAACCGCCGGGCTGGGTGCCGGCCCACACGTACGGGGTGCCGATCTGCGAGCGCGCGGCGTCGACGATCTTCTGGCCGGTGGAGATGGCCGGAGCGGCGGCGGCGGAGCGGTTGACGATCGCGTCGGCGCCCGGGATGGCACCGGCGATGCCCTCGATGTTCTGGATGTTCTGGACATCCGGGACGTCGAAGGAACCGACACCCGGAATGTTGATCGGGGCGGCCGACGCGGTCGGCGCGGCGAGGGCGGTGATGCCGGCGACGGTGGCGCCGAAGGCGGCGGCGTTGCGGGCGATGTTGGAACGGCGCTGGTGCTTACCCATGATGAAAAACTCCGTGTTCTCTTCCATTTGGTGCCGACCGGGTTAGCTGACGGGTTCGGGAGAAAAGGAAGATCTCCCTACCCTCCGGCTCTCGCCGGTGGGATTCACCCCAACGAAAGGAGTGGGTCCCCGGTTCGTCGCCCTCGCGGGCGCCGATTAGGCTTTGGTTTCCTGCCATGAGCGGCACCTCTGGGAGGGCCCCGCTTCAATGTCTCGGCAAGATTACGAAACGGGAACGGATCTTGTCCAGCCGACGCGCGAAATCCTTTTTGAAATCGCTTCGTTACCGGGGTGCACCCCAACCCGTTACCGCTCCGTTATGGAACGGGGGACTCGCGGACGCTTTTCATGTCACGCGCCGATAACAGCCACCGACCAGGTCATTTCACCCGAAGCTCCCCCATCACGTCACATGGCCGCCAAAGGGGTCAAAGGTGCTGAATCCACAGTTATGTGAATCGCGTCACATCTTGTAATTTCCGGGCCCGCCGAAGACCAACTTTCACACGCGCCACAGGCATCCCGCGCCCCGGGGCGATCCGGGCCGCCGCCTACAATCGACCGGGTGACCGATCCCGACCCGCTCCAGTTGTCCTTCGCCGACGCCTCCGCCGGCGACGGCTCGGGTTCGGGGGCGATTTCGGGTTCGGATTCGGATTCGTCGACGGACGAGCTGGGCTTGGGCGAGACGACGTTCGTGGTCGTCGACTTGGAGACCACCGGCATGCGCGCCGGCGACGACCACATCATCGAGATCGGCGCCGTGCGCGTCCGCGGCGGCGTGGAGGAAGGCCGCTTCAGCGAGCTGATCGATCCGGGCATGCCGCTTCCCTCCTTCATTTCGGACCTCACCGGGATCGAGGACTCCGACCTCGACGGCGCACCGCAGTTGGGCACCGTCCTCCCCCGCTTCCTCGAGTTCGCGGCGGGCTCGGTGTGGGTCGCGCACAACGCCCCCTTCGACATCGGCTTTCTGCGGGCCTCGTGCTCCCAGCTCGGACTGCGGTGGCCGTCGCCTACGGTGATCGACACCCTGCAGCTCGCGCGGCGCCTGCTCGACCGCAAGCGGACCGGGAGTTTCCGCCTCGGAGATCTGGCCCGGTACGTCGGCGCCGAGGTGACGCCGAATCACCGGGCCCTCGACGACGCGGCCGCGACCGTCGACGTTCTGCACCACCTCATCGAACGGCTGGCGGGCCATTCGGTGGAAACCGTCGGAGAGCTCGAACACTTCTCCCCCGACGTCGATCCGCTGCTGCGCGAGAAAAAGGCGCTGATCGCCGACGCGCCGCATGCGCCCGGCGTCTACGTTTTCCGGGGCGCCGCCGGCGAGCCCCTATATATAGGTACCGCGGTGGACTTGCGCCGCCGTCTTCTGCAGTACTTCACCGGCGCCGATCCGCGTCGCCGGATGAAGGAAATGGTCATGCTCGCGGAGGCCGTCGACATCGCCGAATGCGCCCACGGCATGGAGGCCGAGGTGCGCGAGGCGCGGCTGCTGGCGGCGGCGCGCCCGCCGTACAACCGACAGCGCAAGGAGCCCGGCCGTGGCTGGTATCTCAATCCTCCCGCAAAGAAGGGCGGACCGAAGGTGTCCCGGGTCGCGGGCGGCGACGATGCGATCGGCCCCTTCCGCACCCGCAACGCGGCGCAGGCGACGAAGGACACGCTGGATCTCGACGCCGGCGCTTTCGCCACCGTGGCCGAGGAGCTCCGCGCCGGCGGCGCCTCCCTCATAGAGCGGCTCGTCGACGACGTCACCGCCGCGTCCGACGCGGGCCGCTACCGGAGGGCCGCGTTTCTCCGCGACATCACCGCGGATCTGATCCTCGCGCTCGATGCACGGCAACGGCTGGGCGCGCTGGCGTCGATTCCCCAATTGCAGGCGGCGTTCCCCGATGGCCGGGGCGGCTGGAACCTGGCGATCGTCCGCCACGGCCGCCTCGCCGCCGCGGGCCGGTCTCCGCGGGGCGCGAATGCGGCGCATGTCGCGGCGCTGTTGGCGGAGTCGGCCGAAACCGTCATCCCCGGCGACGGCCCCTACCGGGGCGCCAATCCGCATGAACTCCGCGTGGTCCACAATTGGTTGCTTCGCGACGACGTGAGAATCGGCCCGACCGACGCCCCCTGGACATCTCCCGCCGAGGGGGCCGGGCGGTGGCGCGAATGGGCGACGGCCGCGATCGCGGCGCGCAAGAGCTGATGCCCGGCAGCGCCGCCGTTATATAAGGAATGGATCAGCGACCGGTCGCGGCGGCGACGATCTCGGCGCAACGGCCGGAGTCCAAGGTGTCGCGGACGACGTCGAGGGCCCGGGTCATGGCGGACTTCAGGTCGCCGCCCTCCAAACCGCGCGCCGCGACGAGGGCGGCCGCGGAGTTGAGCAGCACGGCGTCGCGGATCGGGCCGCGAAGGTCGCCGTTCCACACCTTGCGGGCGACGTCGGCGTTGTAGGAGGGCTCCCCGCCGCGCAGCGAATCCGCCGGGGCGAACTCCATCCCGTAATCGCGGGGGTCGATGACGTCTTCGACGACCTCTCCCCCTTCTACGACGAACGCGCGCGTGGTGCCGGTGACGGTGATCTCGTCGAGTCCGTCCGAACCCCGGACGACGAGGACCCGCTGCCCGCGACGGGCGAACGCGCCGGCCATCGTCTCCATCTGATCTTCGAAGGCGCACCCGATGAGGCTGCACGACGGCTGCGCCGGATTGGTCAGCGGGCCGAGGAGATTGAACAGGGTCGGCACCGCCAACTGGGAACGCACGGGGCCCGCGTAGCGCATGGCGGGGTGGTACGTCGCGGCGAAGAGGAAGCGGAGATTGAAGTCGGGGTGCTCCGGGGACGACACGTGGCCGTCGGCGATGTCGATGCCGAGGGCCTCCAGCATGTCCGCGCCACCCGACTTCGACGAGGCGGCGCGGTTGCCGTGCTTGAGCACCGGGGTACCGGACGCGGCGACCACGACGGAGGACATCGTCGAAATGTTGACGGTGTGCGCACCATCGCCGCCCGTGCCGACGATGTCCACGGCACCGGTGGCGTCGGGGACGCCGGCGTCGGCGGCGTGCGACAGCATCCCGGTCGCCGCAGCATCGAGCTCGGCGGCAGTGATCCCCTTCGCGAAGATGCCGAAGGCGAAGGCCGCCACCTGAGCGTCGACAGCCTGCCCCGTCATGATCTGGTCCATGGCGAAACGCACGCCCTCCGCGGGAACCTCCTTGCGGGCCCCGATGAGCCCCAGCACCTGGCGCCAGTTGGCCTGACTCGTGTTCGTGGTCTGCTGGGTCATCAGTCGCTCCTTCTATCTCGTCGTCATCTGGCCGGCGGGCGGCCGCACGCGGCCGACGCCGCCGACCCCGAAGATTGCTTGCCCGCTGAATATTACGGCTCACGGCGCAACTCCGCCCCCGCCGGGTCCGCGTCGCCCCCCGCCCAACCCCTTCATCGATCCCCGGCCCCGTATCCGCTAGGATGGCCCCAACGGAGACGACCGCCTCATGGTCGGCTCAGCAAGTGCACAGGCACCGGCGCCCACGGGGGACGCGGGCACGGGAGCCTCGGGGTGGGGCCCGAAGAGGAAAGACGCCGAGCGTCGTAAAGCAACCGAAGAAGTTCCCTGCAACCGGAAAAATTAGTGGAACTCTCAGGAAGCGAAACCGACCACCTGGGGTTTTGCAAAAAACTTTCCCAAAACGGGGGTTGCAACGTGACTCTTCCTTAAGAACAGGCCATACTGTCTAACGTGACGAGCGCAGTTGAAAACACAGGTATGACAGCACCACGTCGTGCCGCGACACTGAACCGA
>NZ_DURI01000218.1 GCF_012837295.1 Corynebacterium sp.
CCCGGGGATGGACGACCACCTCGCCCAGCCGAGCGCCCGCCCCCGGATCGTGGGAGAGGGTGACCACCGCATCGGCGTCGACCCGCGACGCGGGGCCCTCGTCGGCGAGGATGCGCCACGTCCCGCGGGCCGAGGGGTGGAGGCGCAGGGCCGCGGCCACCGCATCCGCCCCGATGCCCGCCGGACCGCGGACCGCGATGACGGGCGGTCCCGACGCGGCGTCCAACAGCTCCGCGACGTCCACCGCCGCCGGTTCGCCGACCCCCGCATCCGCGAGCCAATCGACGACGGCCGCCCACAACCGCCCGCGTCCCCCCGCTGCGCCCATCCGATCCCCCGATCCGAACCCGATCCGATTCCCCCCGAAACGAACGCGCCCAGTAGACCACGGGCACCGGGGGCGGGCAACAGATCCGGGCCGGAGCGGGCGGAGTTGGGGCGGAGTTGGGGCGAAGTTTGGGCGGGGAACGGGGCCGGATCGGGGCGGAATCACGCGCGCGGGATTATTGACCCCGCCGTCCCGTCGTGAACAATGGGGGCGATGACTAATTCTGATACCCCTGATACGAACATCGCCGCCGGGGGAGGCGCGGATTCCGCGACCCCCGAGACGGCCCCGACCAGCGACGACACGAGCGCGGCCGCTCCCCGGGCCGACGCCGACTCCGGCCGCGTGCCCGACTTCGGCAAGGGCGCGCTGCCCTACGGCCGCCCCATGCAGACCGAGTTCGACGACGGCCTGGAGTACCCGCGCATCGGCGGCGTCAGCTTCCGCCGCGGCACCCTGACCCCCGGCCAGTCCGCCATTTGGGACGAGCACTGGGACCGCGTGGGCACGGTGCTTTCCGACGACATGATCGACGTCGACGAGTGGTTCGGCCGGACCGGCCCGACCATCGTGGAAATCGGCTGCGGCACCGGCACGTCGACCGTCGCCATGGCGCCGGAGGAGGCCGACCGCAACATCATCGCCGTCGAGCTGTACAAGCCCGGCCTGGCGAAGCTGCTGTCGGCGATGACCCGCGAGGGCGTCGACAACATCCGCATGGTCCGCGGCGACGGAGTCGAGGTGCTGCAGCGCATGATCGCGCCGGAGTCGCTCGACGGCGTGCGCCTGTTCTTCCCGGACCCGTGGCCCAAGGCCCGCCACCACAAGCGCCGCATCCTGCAGACGGGCACCCTGCGGCTGATCGCCTCGCGACTTAAGCCGGGCGGCATCTTCCACGCCGCCACCGACCACGCCGGCTACGCCGAGTGGATCGACGAGCTCCGCGACGCCGAGCCGTCCCTGGAGCCCATGCCGTGGCCGTGGCCGGACTCGCCGATGCTGCTCGACCGCCCGACCACCAAATTCGAGAACCGCGGCCTGAACCTCGACCACGACATCCACGAATACGTGTGGCGCAAGCGCGGACCCGGCGAGGCCGCCGGCACGACCGCGGAAGCACCCCGAGAGGACGCCCGATGAGCGGCACCCACCACTACGCCGAAGCACCCGAGACCACGCCCACCCTGCTGCTGGTGTGGGACGCGCCGAACATCGACATGGGCCTGGGGGCGATCCTCGGGTCCCGCCCCACCGCCGCGCACCGCCCGCGTTTCGACGCCATCGGCCGCTGGCTGGTCGAGCGCACGATGGACCTCGCCGACGACGTGGGCACCCACATCGAACCCGAGGCCACCGTGTTCACCAACATCGCCCCGGGCAGCGCCGAGATCGTGCGTCCGTGGGTGGAGGCGCTGCGCAACGTCGGTTTCGCCGTGTTCGCAAAGCCGAAGATCGGCGACGATTCGGACGTCGACCCGGACATGCTCGCGCACATCCGCCGCCGCCGCGACGAGGGCATCCTCGAGGGCGTCGTCGTCGCGTCCGCAGACGGCCAGAACTTCCAGGACACCCTGGAGGAGCTCGAGCGCGCGCAGATCCCGACCACCGTGATCGGATTCCGCGAGCACGCCGCGTGGGCGGTGAACTCGGAGATCATCGAGTTCGTCGACCTCGAGGACATCCCCGGCGTGTTCCGCGAGCCGCTGCCGCGCGTCGACCTGGAGACCCTGCCGGACGAGGGCGCCTGGCTGCAGCCGTTCCGTTCGCTCTTGTCCCTGCTCAAGGAGCGCTGACCCGCACATGTTCTACCGATGGGGATCCTTCGCGTACCGGCATCGCGTGCTCACGCCGCTGGTGCTCGTCGCCGCGCTGCTGGCGCTGTTCATCTTCTCCGGGACGAAGCTGGGCGACCGGCTCGACCAGGAGGGCTGGGATGACCCGGGCTCGGATTCGACGGCCGCCGCGGTGCTGGAGGAAGAGACCTTCGGCCGCGACAACTCCGGCGACGTCATCGTCCTCATCGACGCCCCGGACGGCGCGACCGTCGACGACCCGGCGCTGACGCAGCGGGTCAACGACCACTTCAACCGGCTGAAGGCGGACAACCCGGAGCACGTCGACCACGTGACCAGCTACTTCGCCAACAACCAGGCGGTGATGGCGACGGAGGACAAGCAGACGGCGTTCGTCGCCGTCGGGCTGTCCGGCACCGGCAACGAAGTGCTGAAGAACTACCGGGCCATCGAGGACCAGATCCCCATCGAGGGCGTGGACATGGAGGTCGCCGGCGCGACGCCGGTGGCGGGCGCCCTGGATTCGGGCATGGCCGACGACATCGGCCGCGCGGAGCTGATCGGCCTGCCGATCGTCGCGCTGCTGCTGCTCATCGTCTTCGGCGGCGTGGTCTCGGCGTCGATGCCGCTGATCGTGGGCATCCTGTCCATCGCCGGTTCGCTGGGCATCCTGTCGATGCTCGCGTCGGTCACGCAGGTCAACGCCTTCGCCCAGTCGGTGGTGACGCTGCTGGGCCTGGGCCTGGCCATCGACTACGGCCTGTTCATGGTGTCGCGCTTCCGCGAGGAGATGGCCGAGGGCGTGCCCGTCCCGCAGGCGGTGGCCAACACGACGGCGACGGCCGGCAAGACGGTGGTGTTCTCCGCCGCCATGGTCGCCGTCGCCCTGTCCGGGCTGCTGCTGTTCCCGCAGGCCTTCCTGAAATCGGTGGCATACGGCGCGATATCGGCGGTCGGTTTGGCCGCGCTGCTGTCGCTGACGGTGCTGCCGGCGCTGTTCGGCCTGCTGGGCACGAACATCGACAAGTGGAGCGTCCGCCGCGCGGGCCGCACCCGCGAGCAGTCGATGAATTCGCTGTGGGGCCGCATCCCCGCGTGGGCGATGAAGCACTCGAAGCTGGTCACGGTCACGGTGTGCCTGGGCCTGCTGGCGCTGACGCTGCCGTTGGTCGGCATCAAGTTCGGCGGCATCAACGAGACCTACCTGCCGCCGGCGAACGAGACCCGCACGGCGCAGGAGCGCTTCGACGAGAACTTCCCCACCATGCGCACCGACCCGGTGAAGCTGGTCATCCAGGACGGCGGCAATCCGCGCGCGGTCGGCGAGGTGTTCCAGCAGGCCAACGGGGTCGACGGGCTGACCGACCGGTTCAAGATCTCGCAGCCGACCAAGGACGGCGTCACGGTCCTGTCGGCGGGCGTCGGCGACCGCGAGGACAACACGCGGGTCGTCGAGCAGCTGCGCGAGATCAACGTCCCCGATGGCGCGACGGTGTACATCGGCGGCACGCCCACGATGGAGGTGGAGTCCATCGAGGCGCTGTTCGACAAGCTGCCGTGGATGATCCTCTACATGGTCGTCGCCACGTTCATCCTCATGGCGCTGGTGTTCGGCTCGGTGATCCTGCCGGCGAAGGCGATCATCATGACCGCCCTGGGCCTGGGCGCGACGCTGGGCATCCTCACGGCGATGTTCGTCGACGGCGTCGGCGCGGGCCTGTTCGGCTTCACGCCGGGCCCGCTGATGAGCCCGGTGCTGGTGCTGATCATCGCGATCATCTACGGCCTGTCCACGGACTACGAGGTGTTCCTGGTGTCCAGGATGGTGGAGGATCGCGACGACGGCGCCTCCACTCCGCACGCGATCCAGTTCGGCACGGCGAACACGGGCGGCATCATCACTGCCGCGGCGCTGATCATGATCGTCGTGGCCGGCGCCTTCGGGTTCTCCGACATCGTGATGATGAAGTACATCGCCTTCGGCATGATCGCCGCCCTCTTCCTCGACGCGACGATCATCCGCATGCTGCTGGTGCCCGCGGTGATGAAGCTGCTCGGCGACGATTGCTGGTGGGCCCCGCGCTGGGTCAAGCGCCTGTCGGCGCGCCTGGGCCACGGTTCGGCGGCGCCGTCGCCGGTGGGCCGCGTGCCCGCGATGGCCGGCGCCCCGCTTGACGACGCCCACCGCACCTCCGAGGAGCCCCGCCGTTCCGCGGATGCGGAACCGGGTTCCTCCCATGCGGCCACCGGCGCTGCCACCGCCGCGACGACCGCTGCGGCGACCGCTGCAGCGACGACCGGCGCCCGCGACGAGGCGCCCGAAACCTCGCCGTCCGTGCCCGCGGTCCCCGATCGCACGGAGACGGGCGAGCTCATTTACGAGGGCGAGATCGTCGACGACGATCCGGCGGCCGATTTCGGCGGCCACGACCCCGACGACGAATTCACCGCCGGCTACGACGGTGTCCCGGACGAGGAGCCGATCCAGGTTCCCGAGGGACGCCTGACGGTACGCGACATCATGCTGCGCCTGGAGTGGGAGAAGCGCGAGGCCCTCGGCCCCGGCGCCTCCGGCCGCCGCAGCGCCGACGACGCCGACGACGCCGGCCCCGGGACGGTCGATAACCGATGAACCGCATGCGCGACGCCGCCCGCACGGCGGCGTCCGCCGCCTCGGCTTCCTGGATCCGATGGGCGCTGACCCTCGTGATCCTCGGCGTCGCGCTGTGGTTCGCCCTGAAGAACCGCGACAGCGTCATCGACGGTTGGCGGACCTTCCTCCGCGCCGACTTCGGCTGGGTGGCGTTTTCCGCCGCCATGGTCGCGCTGTCGCTCTACGCCATGGCGGAGGTCATGCGGCTGCTGTTGCGCGCCGCCCACGTGCCCGTGACCAGACGCGCCACCAACTCGCTGGTGCTCGCCGCCAACGCGTGGTCGGTGTCGGTGCCCGGCGGCGTCGCGTTCTCCACCGCCCTGCAGGTGCGCAGGCAGTTGAAGTGGGGCGCGTCGCCCGTCGTCATCAGCTGGTTCATCCTGCTCTCCGGCGCGCTGAGCTTCCTCGGCCTCGTCGCCCTCGCCCTCGGCGCCCTGTTCTTCATCGGCGGCACCGCACCCGGCCGCCTCATCGCCGCGGGCGTCGCCGTCCTCGGTCTCACGGTGCTGCTGTGGTGGTTTTCCCGGAATACCGCGCTGATCGAGACCGTCGCCAAGCAAGTCCTGAAGGCCATCAACGCGATCCGCCGCAAGCCCGCCGACGACGGCGCCGAGAAGCTGAAGGCCACCATCCGGCAGCTGACCAGCGTGCGGCTCAGCCCGCTGCGCATGGTCATCGTGTTCGCGTGGTCGTTCATCAACTGGGTCACCGACGTCATCTGCCTGTACGCCGCCATGCGCGCCGTCGGCGCCGAGGACGTCACGGTCAACACCGTGCTCATGGCGTTCGTGTTCAGCAAGGTCGCCGGATTCATCCAGGCGACCCCCGGCGGCGTCGGCCCCGTCGAAGCCGTGCTCACCGGCACGCTCATCGCATCCGGCATGGTCGGCACCGACGCCGTGGCCACCGTGCTCATCTACCGCCTCGTGTCCTTCATCCTGCCCGCCGTCGTCGGATGGATCGTCTACCTGGTGGGATACGGTGGCGACCGGCGCAAGGACGTCGAGGCCGACGCGGGCGCCGAGAGAGCCGAGAGCGCCGAGAGCGCCGAGCGTCCCGCGAACACCGAAGGCGCTGACGTCGACGGCACGAACGCCCGAACCGACGGCCGCGAATAGTCCCCGACAACGTCCCCACGCCCACCCGCCCACTCGCAGACCCGCAGACCGAAACTCAGGAGCATCAGTGTCCGTCACCCGCACGATCGTCATGGACTTCTTCGCCATCTTCACCTTCGCCGTGCTCGCCCGACTGGCGCACGACACGGAGTCCGACCCGTTCACGCTGACCAACGTGCTGAACACCCTGTGGCCCTTCCTCATCGGCGGCGCCATCGGCCACGCCATCTGCGCCGCGGCGAAGAAGCACCCGCTGCCCATCGCGCCCGGCGGCGTCATCGTGTGGCTGGCCACCGCCATCACCGGACTGGCGATCTGGGCGCTGCGCAACGGCGAGATGCCGCACTGGTCCTTCATCATCGTCGCCACGGTCATGAGCGCCCTGCTGCTCCTCGGCGTCCGGTTGCTGGCCAAGTTCGTGGCCAAGGACGCCTACGGCGCGGCCCGCACGGACCGCTGATCCGGCACTGTCCGGGCACGGGCCCGACTCTGACCGGGGACCGAGCGCCCACCGGGGAGTGACGTTCACCTCAATGACGGCCCATGGGCCGCGACATCACTTCCCCGGTTTTTCATTCGCCTTGCAAGCGCGAATAATCGGGCGCATGGCACATTCACCAGATCGGCCCGGGGACCACAACTCCCCCGGCCACGACAACCGCGCGGAGGCCGACCAGCCGTCCGCCGCGCGCGAGCACACCGCCGGCGACCACGTCTCGCCAGCGACCACCGTCGACGGCGGGCCCACCACCGGCCCGGGTACGGGAGAGAAGGAACGCACGTTCTTCGGCCAGCCCTGGGGCTTGGCCAACCTGTTCGGCGTGGAGATGTGGGAGCGCTTCAGCTTCTACGGCATGCAGGGCATCCTGCTGTACTACATGTACTACTCCGTCACCGAGGGCGGACTGGGCATGAACCAGGCGGTGGCCACGTCCATCGTCGGCGCGTACGGCGGCCTCGTCTACATGGCGGCGCTGGTCGGCGCGTGGATCGCCGACCGCCTCATCGGCTCGGAGCGGACGCTGTTCTACTCCGCCATCCTCATCATGCTCGGCCACATCTCGCTGGCCGTCATCCCCGGCGTCACGGGCCTGGCCATCGGCCTCGTCTGCGTCGCCCTCGGCTCGGGCGGCCTGAAGACCACCGCCTCCGTCGTGCTCGGCCAGCTGTACTCCCGCGAGGACACCCGCCGCGACGCGGGCTTCTCCATCTTCTACATGGGCGTCAACATCGGCGCCCTGTTCGGCCCGCTGCTCACCGGTTGGATCTGGGGCATGAAGGGCTTCCACTGGGGCTTCGGCCTCGCCGCGGTCGGCATGGCCATCGGCCTGGTCCAGTACGTGCTCATGCGCAAGTCCACCATCGGCGCCGCCGGCCATGAGGTGCCGAACCCGCTGCCGAAGACGAAGTACCTCATGGCGCTGATCGGCGCGGTCGCCGTCACCGTCATCGCCGTCGCCCTCGTGGCCACGGGCATCGTCCCGGTCGACTCGCTGGCGACGATCGTCACCGTCCTCGCCGGCGTCGCCGCGGTCGTCCTGTGGCTGCAGATGTTCATGTCCGACCGGACCACGGCCGTCGAAAAGCATCGCCTGATCGCGTTCATCCCGATGTTCGTCGCCGGCGTGCTGTTCTTCGGCATTTTCCAGCAGCAGTTCACGGTCATCGCCATCTACTCCGACCAGCGCCTCGACCGCATGATCGGCGGCTTCGAGATTTCCCCGGCGTGGATCCAGTCGATCAACCCGATCTTCATCATCATCTTCTCCGGCATTTTCGCCGCGATGTGGACGAAGCTGGGCAAGCGCCAGTGGACGTACCCGGTGAAGTTCGGCGTCGCCAACATCATCATCGGCGTCTCGCTGTTCTTCTTCCTGCCGTTCGTCGGCGGCGGCGCGAACTCCACGCCGATCCTGGTGATCGTGTGGATCCTGTTCCTGTTCACCATGGGCGAGCTCATGCTGTCGCCGGTGGGCAACTCCCTGGCCACGAAGCTGGCGCCGGAGTCCTACCCGACCCGCATGTACGCCGTGTGGATGATGGCCGTCGCCATGGGCACCTCCCTCGCGGGCGTGCTGGCCGGCTACTACCACCCGGAGGACGCCTCGGCGGAGTCGAACTTCTTCATCGTCCTGGGCGTGCTGTCGATCGTCATCGGCGCCGCCCTGATCGTGGGCAAGAAGTGGATCGTCGCCCGATTCGAGGGCGTCCACTAGTCTCCCGCACCGCACGAACGGAGGGCCGGCCCGTCGCAAAGCAGCAATGCTTCACGACGAGCCGGCCCTCTTTCCGTCCGCCCGCCACCCGCGGGCGCCGCCGCGCTACTGCAGCGGGTAGCCCTCCGCGTCGCGGTCATAACCGTTCGCGCCGATGAGGATCATGATGAACTCGATGAACACCCACAGGCCCACCGCCACCAGGAACACGAAGCCGACCAGGATGATCGACGTGGCCAGGCCGATCAAATACAGCACCAGCTGCGTGATGCCGCGGCTGGTGTATCCCAGGTAGAAATTGTGAACACCGAAGCCGCCGAGAAAGAACGCCAGCACCGCGGCGAGGATCTTCGACTTCGGCGCGCGCGGCAGACCATTGGCGCCGTAGGCCTGCATCGGCTGCTGCTGGCCGTAGGGCTGCATCTGGCCGTAACCCTGCTGCTGCGGGTAACCCTGCTGGTAGCCCGACTGCTGGTAGCCCTGCTGACCGTGACCCTGGGTCTGGGCGTACGGATCCGACTGGACGCCCTGGCCGTACGGGTCCATGCCCTGGCCGCCCTGGGGGCCGAAGGGGTTGTCGTAAGGGTTGGTCATCGCGATCAGCTCCTGTGATTCTCTTTCGCCACGCAGATACTATCCCCGACAATGGATAAGACGCGCCTCCGGGGGGCCGGACGGGTGTTCTATGCCGCCCCCGAACGTCCGGCCGAGGCCATCCCGCCCCTGCCCACCCCACGCGCGACCTCGGATTCCTCGCCCATGGCGCGGCAGGGAGCCCCCGAAAGTCGGGGCAGCTGACCCATGCGTGGATTGCCGGGCGGTGTCGTCCATGTGGAGGGCGACGCGACCGTCGGCGAAGTCGAGAGCCGGGGCGACAACCGCAGCGTGGGCCGCGGCGGGTTGGCCGAATCGAGGCGGCGGCTCGCTCACGGAGAGCCGCAGATACCCACGTTTCAGCCAGATACGCATGTTCAAACGTAGGTAGCTGGCCGGTACGTAGGTAGCTGCGCGGCGGGCGGCAAAACGGAGTCGGGCGCCGCGAAGGGGCGGGCGAAGGAGGGGGAGGCGGGCCGTCGCAAAGCAACGGGACCCGCCACCCGCTACATCGGGGCGATCTCGCGCTTCTTGCGCACCTGCGGAAGCTCCTTGTCGCGGAGCTGCTCGAGGGCGCGGCGCAGCTGCACGCGCGTCTCCGACGGCATGACCATCGCATCGACGTACCCGCGCTCGGCGGCGACGTACGGGCTGGTCATGTTCTCGTTGTAGAAGTCCATGAACATCTTCTTCATCGCCGGCTGCTGCTCCTCCGGCATCTCGGCGAGCTGGCGGCCCTGGATCATCACCACCGCGGCCTCGGCGCCCATCACCGCGATCTGCGCCGTCGGCCACGCGAAATTCAGGTCGCCGCCGAGATTCTTCGAGCCCATCACCGCGTACGCGCCGCCGAAGGCCTTGCGCACGATGATGGTCACCTTCGGCACCGACGCCTGCGCCAACGCGAAACCGAGCTTCGCGCCGCGATGGATGATGCCCGACTTCTCCTGCTGCACGCCCGGGAGGTAGCCCGGGGTATCCACGACGTAGACGATCGGGATGTCGTAGGCGTCGCAGATGTTGGAGAACCGCGACCCCTTCTCCGAGCAATCCGCGTCGAGGCAGCCCGCCAGATGCATCGGCTGGTTCGCCAGCACGCCCACCGTCCGGCCATCGACGCGCGCGAATCCCGTGATCAGGTTCGGCGCGTAGTCCGGCTGCACCTCGACGAAGTCCTCGTCGTCGAAGATCCTGGTCAGGATCTCCATCATGTCGTAGCCGGCGTTCGGGTCGTCCGGGATGATCGAATCCAGCGACCGGTCACGGTCGGTGGTCTCCTCCGACGGCGCCCAGTACGGCGGCAGCGGCTCGTGGACCGAGCTGGGCAGGCGGTCGAGCAGGTCGTGGACGTAGTTGAACGCGTCCTCCTCGTCGTCGGCGACGTAGGAGACGTTGCCGTTGCGGGCCTGCTGCTCCGCGCCGCCGAGCTCCGCCGAGGTGATGTCCTCGCCGGTGACCGAGCGGATGACCTCCGGGCCCGTGATGAACATCTCGGTGCGGTCCTTCACCGCGACCAGGAAGTCCGTGGTCACCGGGGCGTAGACGGCGCCGCCGGCGCACCTGCCCAGGAGGATGGAGATCTGCGGCGACTGCCCGGACAGGGGCAGCTGGCGGCGCGAGATTTCGGAGTACATGGCCAGCGACGTCACGGCGTCCTGGATGCGGGCGCCGCCGGAGTCGTTGATGCCGATGACGGGGCAGCCGACCTTCGTGGCCAGATCCATCAGGTCGCAGACCTTCTTGCCGAAGGTGACGCCCACCGAGCCGCCGTACACGGACTTGTCGTGCGCGTACACCGCCACCGGACGGCCGCCGACGCGGGCGGTGCCGGTGACCACGCCGTCGCCGTAGGGCGCGTCGGCCTCGTCGGGGGTCCGGCCGAGCTGGCCGGTCTCCACGAAGGACCCCGCGTCGACCAGGCGCGCGATGCGCTGGCGGGGCGTCGTCAGCCCGGCCGCGTCACGGCGCGCCTTGGCCCGCTCGCTGCCCGGGTCCTGCGCCTGCTTGAGGCGCTCCTTCAGGTCGGCGAGCTTTTCGGCGGTGGTGTTCAGAGTCAATTCGGTTACTGTCCATTCCGGGTTTCGGCGTCCAGATTCTGCAGCCGGTCCCCCAGCCAGGCACCGACCTTGGAGATCTCCGGTTCATCGACGATGGCGAGATGGTCGCCGCGCAGGTGCACGATCTCCAAATCGTCGACGATAGCGGACCAGCCGCCGTCCTCATCAATCGTCGCGTAGCGGGGTTCCAGTTCGATGGCGCCGTCGTGCATGCGTTCGGCGCGGAAGAGCACGACGGGGGCGTCGACGTCGGCCCAGCGGGCCATGTCGAGCTGGTCGAGGATGCGGTTGTCCACGAAGGACGCGCGCTGGTGCTCGAGGACGCCGCCGGACAGCCCGTGCTGGGAGGAGTCGGCGGTGGCCAGGAACTGTTCGAGCATCATCAGCAGCGCTTCCTCGCCCTGCTGGTCGAGCAGGTCGTGGGGCACGGGGATGTCCAGGCCGTAGGTGCGCTTGGAGAAGTCCGCGTAGCGGTCCCAGCGTGCGTGCATCTCCTCGGCGGTGTCGGGCACCTTCTCGGAGGGCTGGACGGTGTCGAGCAGCATGATCTGCGCGACCTCGACGCCGGTGCCGCGGAGCTGGTGGGCGACCTCGTAGGCCAGGGCCCCGCCGAAGCTCCAGCCGCCGAGGACGACGGGCCGGCCGGCGGCGCGGTCCCGGATGTCGTCGAGGTAGGCGGCGGCGCGGTCGGTGATGTCGCCTTCGAGGCGTTCGACGCCGTAGACGGGGGCGTCGGCGGGCAGGCGGCGGACCAGCGGCTGGTACACGGCGGAGGATCCGCCGGCCGGGTGGAACAGGAACACGGCGGGCGTGGTCGAGCCTTCGGGACGCTCGCGCAGCACGCGGATGTTGCCCTCGACCTCGACTTCGAGGTGGGGGCGCAGCGTTTCGGCGAGGTCCGCGATGGTCCCGGCGGCGCGGACGTCGTCCGCGGTGATCCCGGCGCCGGTGCGCTCCGACAGGCGGGCGGCGAGGGCGTCGACGGTGGCGTCGTCAAGCGGGGGCAGTTCATCGGTGACGCCGCCGGCGCTCGATCCGACGACGGTGGCCCAGGTGCCGAACGCCATGCGTTCCGACGCATCGCGCGGCGGCACGTTGATGCCTTGCTTTGCGACGTCCGCGTCCCCGTCATTCGCCGCGCCCGTTTCGGCGGTGGCCGCGTCGGCAGGGGCGGAATCGGCGTCGGAGTTGGCGTCGGAAGCGCCGACGTCGGTGGAGTGCGCCTCGGCGACGAGGTCCTCCACCAGCGTGATGACGTCCGCGACGGACGCGTCGCGCAGCGCCTGGACCTGCAGCGGCGGGATGGAGAAGTCGTGCTCCACGCGGTTCTTGATGCGCATGCCCATCAGCGAATCCAGGCCGAGGTCGATGAGCGGCAGCTCCAGCGGCAGGTCGTCGACGTCGTAGCCCATGGCCTCGCCGACGATGACGCGCAGGTGGGTCTCCACCGGCACGCCCGAATCGGGCGACCAGCCGGGCTCGGCGCCGGGGCCCGCAACGCCGGCGGCGGTGGGCATGCCCGGGGC
>NZ_DURI01000219.1 GCF_012837295.1 Corynebacterium sp.
CTTGGCGTCGGCGACGTGGTCGACGCGCAGCAGCCGCGCGCCGAGGGCCGCGACGATGATGATGCCCAGCACGCCACCGGGGTACGCCAGCGAATAACCGACGACCGCCGCCGACGCCGCATCCGGATCCGACCCGGCGGGCAGTAGATCGGGGACGGCGGCGAGGATCGCGGCCATGCCCGGCGTCGACGACACCGCGCCGGCAAACATGCCGGCACCGGTGATGGCGTCCGCGCCGGAGAACGTCACCAACGCGAACGTCAGCGCCGTCAACCCGATCAGCAAAACGGCGACGATGAGGTTCAGCGCCAGACCCCGGCTGCGCAGCGTGCGGAAGAACGCCGGCCCCGCGGCCAAGCCGATGCAGTACACGAACAACGCCAACCCGAACTGGTAAATGAGGGGAGGCATCTGGATGTCGGGGTTGGCCGTCGACAAGCCGATGGCGACGAAGAGGATCGCCGCCGACCCCAGGCTCAGCCCCACGACCCGGATCCGCCCGAGGGCGAAACCGACGGTGAGGATGACGGCCAGGGCCAGCAGCGAATTGGACGCGAGAAATGCGAGCACGATGCCCACCCTAGCCCCGCCGCTGGATAGACTGCCGCCATGGACCTGCCCCAGATCGACCCGCTGCGAGCCGCCGTGGAAAGCGTGCTGCTCGTCGTGGACACGCCGGTGACGCCGATGGACCTCGCCCGCGCGCTCGACGTCGAGCCGGAGGCGATCCGCGAGGTGCTGGGGCAGATGCGCGACGAGTTCGAGGCCCGTGGTTCGGGGTTCGATCTCCGCGAGGTCGAGGGCGGGTGGCGCCTGTACACGCGGGCGCAATACGCGGATGCCGTGGAGGCGTTTCTGCTCGACGGCACGCAGACGAGGTTGTCGCGCGCGGCGATGGAGACGCTCGCCGTCGTGGCCTACCGCCAGCCGGCGACGCGCGCGCAGGTGTCGGCGGTGCGCGGCGTCAACGTCGACGGCGTCATGCGCACGCTGCTGGCCCGCGGCCTCGTCGCCGAGGCGGGGGAGGACCCGTCGACGGGCGCGCACCTGTACGTCACCACCAACCTGCTCCTGGAGCAGCTGGGCATCGAATCGCTCGACCAGTTGCCCGATTTGGCGCCGCTGCTTCCCGACGTCGACCTCATCGACGAACCCGACCTGCCCTGACCGGGACCCGGCCCGGCTCCGACTCGGGCAACGGGGGCACCTCGGCAGTGTGATCTTGGTCGGCTGACCAACCCCGGATTAAGGCGAACAGTGAACGCCGGATATTGTCGAAGATGAAAGCGCCGGATCGGAATCGGTCGGGCGGATGAGCGCATTGGGCGCGCCGGTTCCCACGGGCACGTGCGGGACTCGAGCGGGAAAGGACATCTCTTCCTCATGTACTTCAGGGGCATCCACATCATCACCGGCACGGGGACGTCGGTGGGCAAGACCACCGCCACCGCCGCCTTGGTGGCCCAGGCGATGGCGGCCGGCGAGGAGCCGATCGTGGTCAAGCTCGCCCAGACCGGCGAGCCGGAGGGCAAGGGTGCGCTGGAGGTGATCCGCCGGCTGACGGGCTGCGAGGATCTCCACGAGTTCGCGCGGTACGACGACGCTCTCCCGCCGGTGTTCGCCGCCCGGCGCGTCGGCGCCCCGGAGCTGGATCTGGAGGAGACCGCCGACAAGCTGCGCGATCTCGCCGCCGACGGCCGCCCCGTGTTCGTGGAGGGCACCGGCGGCGTGCTGGCGCGGATCTCGAACTGGGCGCTGCCGCAGTTGGCGGAGGAGCTCGGCGCGAAGGTCACCATCGTGACCGCGACGTCGCCGGGCACGCTCAACGCCGTCGAGTTGACGCTGGAGGCGTGCCGCGCCCGCGGCTTGGAGATCACCGGCATCATCGGCGGCGCCCGCCCCGAGCAGCCCGATGCGGTGGCCGAGTGCGTCATCGAGCAGCTGCCCCTCGTCACCGGCCTGCCCGTCCTGGCGTGGCTGCCGGAGGACGCCGCCGAGCTGGACCGCGAGGACTTCGTCGGCCGCGCCGCCAGCTGGTTCAGCGGAAGCTTCGTGGAGTAGCGCGCGTCCCGGAGGTCAGGGTTCCAGACCCCGGCCCCAGACCCCGGCCACCGTGCCCTCGCCGACTCAGACGTCGGCGGGGGCCTTTTTCGCGTCCGGATTCGCGCCCGCGGTCAGTTCCGGTCCGGCGTCCCGGGGCATTCTGCGGTTGATCCACGGCACGAGGGCGCCGACGGCCGCCGCGATGACGATGGCCGACAGGCCCAGCGCGAGGAAATACGACCGTTCGGAGGAGGCGCTGGTCGGGTCGTAGTTGGTGGACATGACGCCGGCCAGCGCGGTGCCCACGGCCATCGTCATGAAGAACAGCGCGGAGAAGCGCGTCCGGTACTTCGCGGGCGCCATCGACGTGGCCGCCGACATGCCGACGGGCCCGATGTGCAGCTCCCCGAACGTGATGATGCCGTATGCGGCCACCAGCGCGATGAGCGGCACGGTGCCCGCCGCATGCCCGGTGAAGGGCAGCAGGCACATGACGCCGGCGCCGGCCAGGGCGGTGCCGCCGGTGATCTGCGCGGTCGGGCCCGGCATGCGGTCGCCGAGGCGCAGGCGCAGCGCGGCCAGCGGGGCGGACAGCGTGAGAATGAAGATCGGGTTGAGCGACTGCGCCCACGCCGCCGGGGCCTCCCAGCCGCCGCCATCGCCGCCGATGATGCGGTCGACGCGCACGTCGGCGTAAACGGCCAGCGCGCCGAAGGTCTGGTTGAGGATCGCCCAGAACGCCGCCGACGCCACGAACAGCGGCAGGAATGCCAGCACGCGGGCCCGTTCCCCGGCACGCAGCCCGCGGTCGAGCAGCATCTGGCCGAAAAGTGCGGTGGTGGCCAGCAGGGTCGCCACGAGCATGACGGTGGCCAGGTGAGCCAGCGGCAGCACGCCGGTCGCGGTGAGGGCCGCCAATCCGAGCACCGCGACTGCGACGACGCCGGCGATTGCGGCGAGGTCTCGCCGGGCAATGGGGAGGGAAGGCTTTTCGACGGCGACGCGGGCGTCGTCAAGCCAGGTACCCGACAAACGGCGTCGGCCGAGCACATAGTGGACCAGGCCGGCGGTCATGAGGACGGCCGCCGCGCCGAAGCCGATGTGGTAGCCGTGGCGGACCGAGAGCCATCCGGTGAGCATGGGCCCGAGCAGTGCGCCGACGTTGATGCCCAGGTAGAAGAGCTGGAAGTCGGAATCGGTGCGGCGGTCGCCGTCGGCTCGGACGCGGCCGAGCATGGTGATCGCCGACGTCTTCAGCGCGCCCGAGCCGACCGCGACGAGGATCAGGCCGATGGCGACGCCCGTGCCGCCGGGGAGCAGCGCCAGCGCCAGGTGGCCGGCGACGAGCAGCCACGCGCCGGTGAGCAGCGTGCGTTCCGCGCCGAGGACGCGGTCGGCGACCCAGCCGCCCGCGATGGTGCACAGGTACACGAGGCTGCCGTACGCCCCCATGAGGGCGGTGGCCGTGGTCGTGGACAGGCCGACGCCACCGTCGGTGACCGTGGCGTAGAGGTAATACACCATGATCGCCTGCATGCCGTAGTAGCTGAAGCGCTCCCACGTTTCCACGCCGATGATGGCGGGCAGTGCGATGCGGGCGCGCCCCGGTGGGCGGGATTCCGGCGTCGCGGGCGGCGAAAGCACGCAACTTGAACGGTGTCCAATGCTGGTCATGGAGTTATCGTCCGGATTGGCGCGTTCGATGGCAAATCATCCCCCGCGGCTACCCCTGAACAGTGTTCGATTTTCGTGATCGGCGCTAACGTCACGGTTCATGACCACCGTCCGCACCAACTCGCACGACGCCGATTCAGCCACCGAATCCGCCTCGGCCACCGACCTCGCCGCCTTCGACGCCGCGCACGTCTGGCACCCCTACGGCCCGATGCCCAGCCCGGTGCGGGCGCTGCCGGTGGCGTCGGCGGCGGGAACGCGGCTGACGCTTGCCGACGGCCGCGAACTCATCGACGGCATGAGCAGCTGGTGGGCGGCGTGCCACGGCCATTCGCACCCGCGCCTGGTGGCGGCGGCGCAGCGGCAGGCGGCGACGATGTCCCACGTCATGTTCGGAGGGCTCACCCACGGACCGGCCGTCGACCTGTCGCGCCGGCTCCTCGCGATGACCGACCCAGCCCTCGACGCGGTGTTCTTCTCCGACTCCGGCTCGGTGTCGGTGGAAGTCGCGATCAAGATGGCGCTGCAGTACCAGCGGGCCGTCGGCAAGCCGGAGCGCACCCGCCTGATGACCTGGCGCGGCGGCTACCACGGCGACACCCGCGCGCCGATGAGCGTCTGCGACCCCGACGGCGGCATGCACTCCCTGTGGGC
>NZ_DURI01000220.1 GCF_012837295.1 Corynebacterium sp.
CGGGCTCCATCGACTGGGGTTCCATCGACCTCGGTTCGCTGGACCAGGGCGACGAGGGCGAGTAGCACCTCGCTTGACGACGGCCCGCCGTCCCCCAATCCACCCATGCTTTCCGCACACCGGAAATCCCCTTCACCGTTAGGAAACCCCATGCGCAAGAACATCACCCGCGCCGCCGTCGCCGGCGCCGCCGCCACCACCATGCTCCTCGGCGCCGCCGGTGCGGCCGTCGCCCAGCCGGCTCTGCCGGGCCCTCTCGGCGAGATCGCCGATCGGGCGGTCTCCGCTCTCGAGGCCGGCCAGCGCCTTCAGGTCGGCGAGCCCGTCAGCCAGTGGGGCGTCTACAGTGCGACCCTGTACAAGCAGATCTTGGGCGGCCAGAACGTGACCCAGGGAGAGAAGATCACCCTCCGCGTCGAGGTCGAGGGCGGTAAGAGCGGCGCACTTTCCGAGGCCCGCGTTCAGGCAATCACCGATGTCATGCCCGCCGGTTTCACGATCGACTCGGTCGTTCTCAACCGCCCGGATGGCACGACCACTCCGCTGACCGCCGAGCAGTACACCAGCGTCGAGCGTGAGGGGCTGCGCGATACGCGAGTCGACCTCAACAACAACGGCATCGGTCGCATCCACATCGGCGAGGGAAAGCTTTCCATCGACTTCACCTACGTTGCTCCCGAGGAGACCGGCTGGAAGCAGACTGGCGCCGGCATGGAGGTTTCCGCCGCAGGCGGCTCCTTCCGGCACTCCACCAAGGCCGACGATGGCGGCCCGTCCGTCAACGTCGTCGCCCGCCCGATCATCCCGATCCCCGACCTGCCGGGCGGCGACAACAACTCCTCCGGCTCCATCGACTGGGGCTCGCTGAACTCCGGTTCTTCCAACTAAGACGCCAGATCGCGGTCCGGTGGGCGTCGCAAAGCAAGCCCGCCACCGTGTTTCCCCCTGACACAGGAGCAATCATGAAGAAGTTCACCCGTGCGGCCGCTGCCGCCGCCATCGCCGCCGGCATGGCCATCGGCGTCGCCTCCCCGGCGTCCGCCCAGATCAACCCCGTCCTGCCCGACTTCGGTTCCCTCATGCCCGGCATGGGCGAGTCGTCGGCGCCGAAGGTGAAGCTGGATTCGACTGGTGGCTGGATCTGGAGCGCCACCATGTACAAGCAGGTCACCCGCGGCGTCACCGTCACGCCGGGTGGTCTGGTGACCACGCGCATCGAGATCATCGGCAACAACGACAACGGGACCAAGGTCCGCGAGATCGCCGACATCATGCCCCAGGGCTTCGAGCTGGTCTCCGTCACCCGCATGAAGGAAAACGCGCTCGGCGAGGCTCTGCACGCCGTCCCCGCCGAGGATCGCACCGTCGTTCCCGTGGAGAACGGCCTGCAGGAGGTCCGCCTGTCGTGGACCGAGGGCGGTTTCCTCGGTTTGTTCGAGGACAATCCCACCGTGTCCAAGTCGAAGTCCATCGTCGTCGACTTCACCTACCGCGCCCCCCAGGAGCTGGGCCAGTACCAGCACGGAGGGTTCGTCCGCATCGGATCTCTCGTCGGTCCGACGGCCCGCAAGGTGAGCGGTGGTACCCCGATTACCGTGGAGAATTCCCTGCCCGCCGCCTTCGGCTCGCTGGGCTCCAGCTAAACCCCGCCCCTGCGGCGGTTTCCCGGAATCCGCCCCTGCGGCAGTTGCCCGGACCCGCCTCGGCGAAAGCGTGTCCCGCCCCGTCCTCCCCGTTCGCGGGGAAGGCGGGGTGGTGCCGTCCGGGGGCTGTGCCAGAATCGAACGTGAACATCTGACGAGGAGCCACGGTAACCATGAGCAGTCCTTTTGATGACAATCGCCCCGGCGGCCGCGGCGGCGGCAACGAGCCCACGGACCAGTGGCGGCCCGTCGACGGGGAAGCATGGTCGAACGTCGGCGACACCGGCTCCGAAAACCCGTGGAGTACCGCGGGCGGGGGAGCCGGCGGCTACGCCAAC
>NZ_DURI01000221.1 GCF_012837295.1 Corynebacterium sp.
ATGCCGCCGCGAATGCTGACGGAGCCTCCGACTCCCCCGCCGCGGGCACGTGGTCCGTGGCGCCCGGCGCGTCACCGGAGCTGGCCGCGGCGCTGCCCGCGCTGCTCTCCGACGCGGCCGCCTTCGAACTTCCGGAGGACCCCGTCATCGCATGGGACGACGGCGACCATGCCGCTCACCAGCAGGGCGTCCTCGACTGCCTCGACGCCATCCGCGCGGGCGACGTCTACCAGGCGTGCCTTTCCACGCGATTCCACGGCACCGTGACGCCGCCGGATGTCGTCGCCGGTGCCACCACCGCAACCTCGCCGTCAGCCGCCGTGGAAGCGCCCGCCCCGAATCCGACCGTGCACGCCGCTGCAGGGTGGTGGGCGCGTCGCGTCGTCACGCACTCCCCCGTGCGCGCGGCATTCCTCGCCGGAATCGACGACGACGGCCGTGACATCGTGGTCGCGTCGCTGAGTCCCGAGGAGTTCCTGGTGCGCGACGGGGGCACCGTGCGCGAATCGCCGATCAAGGGCACCGTGCCGCTGAGCGCCGATCCCGCCGAGCTGGCGGCGTCGGAGAAGGACGTGGCGGAGAACATCATGATCGTCGACCTCGTGCGCCACGACCTCGGTCAGGTGGCGGTGACCGGAGGCGTGCGCGTCACCGATCTGCTGGCCGTGCGGCCCGCGCCCGGCGTGTGGCACCTGGTGTCCGAGGTGACGGCGACGCTGCCCGAGACGCTGCCGCACGCCGACCTCATCGACGCCTGCTTCCCGCCCGCATCCGTCACCGGCACCCCGAAAAACCGGGCAGCGGAACTGTTGTCGGAATGGGAGCCGGTCGCGCGCGGCGTGCATTGCGGCGCCATCGGGGCTTCCACGGGCGAGATGCTGGAGCTCAACGTCGCCATCCGGACCGCGGAGTTCCGGGGCCCGGGTTCCGTGCTTCACGACGCCGACGCGGACGCCGTCACCGTGGAAGCCGGCGTCGGCGGCGGAATCACCATCGACTCCGACCCCGACGCGGAGTGGGCGGAAATCCTGGCGAAGGCCGCGCCCCTCATCGAGCCTGCTTAACCGCCCGCCGGACCGAATCCACGACCTGCACCAGGGCCGCGATGGCCACGCCCACCACCAGGAACGCTGCGAAGACCCGGTACCACCGCACGACGGTCAGTTCACCGGCGTCGCTCAGGCAGTAGTAATCGAAGCTCACCGCCGTCTCTCCCGGTCCCGGGTGCGTCACGTCCCGGACCGTATGAACCTCACCGCCGTCGCCGCCGCACAGCAGGAACGGCACGTGCTCGAAGAACGCCGGATAGATGGGGTAAAGGATGATCAGGGGCACCAGCAGCGGCAGCACCCGAATAATCACGAAGATCCCGATGTCCCGCGCCATCAGTGCACCCCCATTCCGGCACCGGTGGCCGGGTCGAACGACATGCTCACCGAGGACCGCTCCGAGGTCGCCGATCCGTTCAACACGGGAACGATCCGCTCATCGGCGCGATCGCCCATGGTCAACAGCGTCGCGATGAGGCTGAAGCCCTTCGCCGGCTCCCCCAACTCTTCCGCCATGGCGAGAAACATCGGGCGAGGATCCCGGATCATGGCCGGAACATCGGCCGGCAGGAAGTGCGGGGACGGTTCGGTGCCCGACGGACTCGTCCAGAGACTGCGCCCGTCCCATCGCACGAGATCGCACTCGTCCGGGTTCGACGCCATCGACACTTCACCATGCACCGCGTGAATCGACTGGAGCGACAGCGTCCGCAGGCGAAGATCCTTCACGGTGGAATACCCCGCATGCTCGGCGAAGCGGGACAACGCGTCGAGGATGAACCGGTCGCTGAACCCGCCGCCCCGGCGGAAGACTTCCGCGACCAGCTCGTTTTCCTCCACCGACCCCAAACACGCGGTCAGCGTCGACGTGGCCACCGCCGCGCCACCGAGGGCGAGAAACCCCCGCCTGCCGATCAGCACACCCATGCCCCTTTCGCCGAGACATCGAGAAACATCACATTTCCCGATGAATCTATCGGGCAGACGCGATTGGCGCAGCGCAGCGAGGTGCGCGGGGTGCCCCCGGGCTCAGCGTCGAGTCACCTTGCGGACCCGCTTCCGTACCTTTTGCTCGGCCTTCTCCCGCGCCCG
This sequence comes from Corynebacterium sp., assembly GCF_012837295.1. GTDB lineage: Bacteria > Actinomycetota > Actinomycetes > Mycobacteriales > Mycobacteriaceae > Corynebacterium. The sequence continues at coordinate 2,142 of NZ_DURI01000221.1, forward strand.
CTGCTCCCGCAACATGCGCAGGTGCACCGTGCGGGCCGCCTTCTCGTCCAGGCGGCTGGGATCGTGGGCCACGCCTCGGATCAACGACACCAGCAGCGCGATGACCACCAGCAGGAACGGAGATCCGGCGACGATGATGATCGTCTGCAGCGACGACAGGATGTCGGTGCCACCGGAAAGCAGCATGGCGACGGCGATGAGCGTCGTCATCAGGCCCCACACCCCCGTCACCCACGGGGTCGGGTTGACGCGGCCGCGCTGGCTCATCGTGCCCATCACCGTCGACGCGGAGTCGGCGGTGGTGATGAAGAACGTCGCCAGCAGCACCATCGTGAACACCGACACGATGCCCGGCCACGGCAGCTCGTCGATCAAGGCGAACAGCATGGCCTCGGCGGTGCCGTCGCCCCAGATCGACCGGCCGGTGCGCTCGAACTCGATGGCCGTGCCGCCGAAGATGGAGAACCACACCAGCGTCAGCACCGACGGCACCACCACGATGCCGACGACGAACTCGCGGATGGTCCGCCCCCGGGAAATGCGGGCGAGGAACATGCCGACGAACGGCGTCCACGACACCCACCACACCCAGTAAAAGATCGTCCACGAGCCCAACCACTCGCCGGCGGTGCCGTCGGCGGACGCGGCGGAGCGCGACGTCATCTCGAACAACTGGTCCAGGTACGAGCCCAGCGCCATCGGGATCGAGTCGAGCTGGGCGACGGTGGGCCCGGCGATGAGGACGAAGGCGCCGATGGCGGCGGCCATCCACATGTTGAGCTTCGACATGATCTGCACGCCGCGGGCCACGCCGGACATCGCCGACACCAGGTACCCGATGGACAGCACTCCGATGACGGCGAGCATCACGCCGACCCCGGGGTCGGCGATGACGCCGGTGGCCCGGAAGCCCTCGGAGATCTGCGACGCCCCGAGCCCCAGCGACATGGCGGTGCCGAAGACGGTGGCGAAGATCGCCAGCACGTCGATGAGCTTGCCCAGCCAGCCGCGGGCGCGGCGCTCGCCGATGAGCGGGGCGCACGCCGCGGAAATCAGCTGCGGCCGTCCCATCCGGAACGTCGAGTAGGCGATCGCGCCGCCGACGACCGCGTACGTCGCCCACGCCACCGGCCCCCAGTGCAGCAGGGTGTGGGCGAACGCGTCCTCGGCGCTGCCGGGCGCGTGGCCGGGCACGCCGTTGCGGTAGTGGAACAGCGGTTCGTAGCCGCCGTAGAACAGCAGGCCGATGCCCATGCCGGCGGCGAACATCATGGCGATCCAGCCGCCGGTGGAGAACTCCGGCTTTTCGCCGTCGCGGCCGAGCCGGATGTGGCCGAAGGACGAAAACGCCAGAGCGAGCATGGCCACGAAGAAGACCACGGCGGCGATGATGAAGGCCCAGCCGAGCTTGCCGACGAGCCACTCGAAAGCCGCATTCGACGCCTCGCCGAAGCCGCCGGGCGCCGCGATGGCCCACACCGCGATGGCGAGCACGAGGATCAGCGCCGGGGCGGCGACGCCCCAGTCGATGGCGCGGGCGCCGGTCTCTGCGCCGGAGCGCC
>NZ_DURI01000025.1 GCF_012837295.1 Corynebacterium sp.
CCCTGGACTACATCGCCCAGACCTTCCACTACAACGTCAAGGCCTCCGGCGTCGTCCCCCAGATCTCCGTCATCTTCGGCGCCTGCGCCGGCGGCAACGCCTACTCCCCCGCCCTGACCGACTTCGTGGTCATGGTGGAGAACTCCTCCCGCATGTTCGTCACCGGCCCCGACGTGATCAAGACCGTCACCGGCGAAGAAATCACCCAGGAGGAGCTGGGCGGCGCGACCACCCACATGGAGCTGGCCGGCAACACCCACTACACCGCGACCGACGACGAGGACGCCCTCGACTGGGTCCGTGACCTGCTCGACCACCTGCCGGACAACAACCGCGTCCTGCCGGAGATCATCGAGGACGACTTCGACGCCGCCGTCAACGACGACGACCTCGAGCTCGACTCCATCATCCCGGACAACCCGTCCCAGCCGTACGACGTCCGCGACGTCATCGCGGTCATCGCCGACGACGGCGACTACATGGAGATCCAGGAGGGCCGCGCCGACAACGTCGTCATCGCCTTCGGCCGCATCGAGGGCCGCGTGGTCGGCTTCGTGGCCAACCAGCCGCTGCAATTCGCCGGCTGCCTGGACATCGACGCCTCCGAGAAGGCCGCCCGCTTCGTCCGCACCTGCGACGCCTTCAACATCCCGCTGGTCCTGCTCGTCGACGTCCCGGGCTTCCTGCCCGGCGCCGACCAGGAGTACCAGGGCATCCTGCGCCGCGGCGCGAAGCTGCTGTACGCCTACGCCGAGGCCTCGGTGCCGAAGATCACCGTGACCATGCGCAAGGCCTACGGCGGCGCGTACTGCGTCATGGGCTCCAAGGGCCTGGGCGCCGACCTGAACCTGGCATGGCCGACCGCGCAGATCGCCGTCATGGGCGCCGCCGGCGCCGTGGGCTTCCTGCACCGCCGCGAGATCAAGGCCGCCCTGGAGCGCGACGGCGACGCCTCGGAGCTCATCAAGGAGTACGAGCAGGCGTACGAGGACCACATGCTCAACCCGTACCTCGCCGCCGAACGGGGGCTCATCGACGAAGTCATCCTTCCGTCGGAGACCCGCACGCGAATCGCCCGCAATCTGCGCCTGCTGCGCGACAAGAAGGTCGCCTGGCCTGCGCGCAAGCACGGCAACATGCCGCTGTAGCACCCCTGCGCGGGTCGGTTGCGGGGGTCCCCCGCGACCCCCGCGACAACCCCCTTTTCACCCCCAAGCGAACGCCGGTTGCCCCCATTTCCCGGACCGAAGTTCCCTAAACGTAGACTTGTGAACATGACGACTGCCGCACACACCACCACCGGCACCGAGCCGGACAAGTCCACCACCGCTGGCAAGCTCGCCGATCTGCGCGCGCGCCTCGCGGAGACCCAGGCCCCGATGGGCCAGGCCTCCATCGACCGCGTCCACGACAACGGCAAGCTCACCGCCCGCGAGCGCATCGAGTTCCTCCTCGACGACGGTTCCTTCGTCGAGATCGACGCCCTGGCCCGCCACCGCTCCAAGAACTTCGGCCTGGACGCCCGTCGTCCGGTCACCGATGGCGTGGTGACCGGCTACGGCACCATCGACGGCCGCAAGGTCTGCGTCTTCTCGCAGGACGGCGCGATCTTCGGTGGCGCGCTCGGCGAGGTCTACGGCGAGAAGATCGTGAAGATCATGGATCTGGCGATCAAGACCGGCGTGCCCATCATCGGCATCAACGAGGGCGCCGGCGCCCGCATCCAGGAGGGCGTCGTCTCGCTCGGCCTGTACTCGCAGATCTTCTTCCGCAACACCCAGGCTTCGGGCGTCATCCCGCAGATCTCCCTGATCATGGGCGCCTGCGCCGGTGGCCACGTGTACTCGCCGGCCCTGACCGACTTCATCATCATGGTCGACGGCACCTCGAAGATGTTCATCACCGGCCCGGACGTCATCAAGACGGTCACGGGCGAGGAGGTCACGCAGGAGGAGCTCGGCGGCGCCGGCACCCACATGGCTATCTCGGGCACCTCGCACTACACCGCCTCCGACGACGAGGACGCCCTGTCCTTCGTCCAGGAGCTGGTCGGCTACCTGCCGTCGAACAACCGCGCCGAGGCCCCGCGCATGGAGGCCGAGCCGTTCGAGGGCTCCATCGCCGACAACATCAACGAGACGGACCTCGAGCTCGACACGCTGATCCCGGATTCCCCGAACCAGCCGTACGACATCAAGGACGTCATCACCCGCCTGGCGGACGACGGCGACTTCCTGGAGATCCAGGAGGACTACGCGCAGAACGTGGTCATCGGCTTCGGCCGCGTCGAGGGCCGCTCCGTCGGCTTCGTCGCCAACCAGCCGATCCAGTTCGCCGGCTGCCTGGACATCAAGGCGTCCGAGAAGGCCGCCCGCTTCGTCCGCACCTGCGACGCCTTCAACATCCCGATCATCATGCTGGTCGACGTCCCGGGCTTCCTGCCGGGCACGTCCCAGGAGTTCGACGGCATCATCCGCCGCGGCGCGAAGCTGCTGTACGCGTACGCCGAGGCGACCGTCGGCAAGATCACGGTCATCACCCGCAAGGCGTACGGCGGAGCGTACTGCGTCATGGGCTCCAAGGACATGGGCGCGGACATCAACCTCGCCTGGCCGACCGCGCAGATCGCCGTCATGGGCGCCTCGGGCGCCGTGGGCTTCATCTACCGCAAGGAGCTGAAGCAGGCCGCCGCCGACGGCAAGGACGTCATGGAGGTCCAGAAGCAGTACGAGGCCGAGTACGAGGAGACCCTGGTCAACCCGTACATGGCCGCCGAGCGCGGCTTCATCGACGCGGTCATCCCGCCGTCGGAGACCCGCGGCCAGATCATCGAGGGCCTGCGTCTGCTCGACCGCAAGGTCGTCAACGTGCCCGCCAAGAAGCATGGGAACATTCCGCTGTGACCGATAACGCCAACGACACCACCGCCACCGAGAACGCCGAGGCGCAGGAGGCCCCCAAGGCCCCCTTCCTCAAGGTCGTCAAGGGAAACCCGACCGACGCGCAGGTCGCGACGCTGGCCGTGCTGTTCGCCGGCATGGCCAACGGTGCAGCCGACGCCGGCCCGAAGGGCCCCCGCAATCAGTGGGGCAACCTGGACGAGCGCCTGCAGCAGCCGCTGAGCTACAGCCCGGGCAGCTTCCAGAACGTCCAGTTCTTCTAGGACGTCCGCGGGACTGACCCGATTGCTTTGCGACGACGCCGTCGCCTCCCCTTCACCGGGGAGGCGGCGGCGCAGTCGTTTCCCGGGTCCGCCGACCCGCTACCGTGGTGTGCCATGAGCACCGTGCCCGCCAACCGCATCGTCTTGGCGTCCAGTTCCCCGTCCCGGCTGATGGTCCTGCGTTCGGCGGGAGTCGAGCCCGTGGTGTCGCCCCCGGAGGTCGACGAGGACGCCATCCTCGACGAGTTGGCGGCGCGGGGCGCGGACGCGGGCACCGTCGTCAAGCAATTGGCGGAGGCGAAGGCGGCGGCCGTGGCCGGTGCGATGGCCGGGGACGCGCGGACCGGGGCGGGCGTCACGGTGGTCATCGCGTGCGATTCGATGCTGCTGATGGGCGGCGAACTGTCCGGCAAGCCGCACACGGTCGACGAGACGGTGCGGCGGTGGAAGTCGCAGCGGGGGCGCGAGGCGGAGCTGGTGACGGGGCATTCGATCACCGCGATGCTGCCCGGCGGGGAGGTGCGGACGGCGACGGAGGCGGTGTCGACCGTGGTGAGGTTCGGAGAGCCGTCGGACGCGGACATCGTGGCGTACGCCGAATCGGGTGAGCCGCTGGGCTGCGCCGGGGCCTTCACGCTGGAGGCGCTGGGCGGGTGGTTCATCGACGGCATCGACGGCGACCCGTCCAGCGTGCTCGGGCTGTCGCTGCCGCTGATCCGGCGGACGCTGGCGGAGTGGGGCCTCGACGTCAGCGCGTTCTGGAATCGCGTGGGCTGACGGGACTGAAGGAGGGGCGGGTCCGGCCACCATTCGGGGCGTGAATAGTGGGGGCATGACTTCGCGCGTCCGGGGGTCGAAAATTGATGTGACGATCACCGTCGATTTTCGGGCCGTCATCGGGCGGCCCTGCGCCTCGAGACAGGATGTGCGGTCATGCGGTCGGGTTCACGTGCCGGAAGGATCATCGCGATGCTGGGTGCGGCCACCCTGCTGGCCGGATGCTCCACCTTCGACTCCCTCACCGGATCGGGAGGTGACGAACCCGCCCAAAGCGACATCCCCACCGCCCTGATCGTCGACGGCTCCGGCTCCATGAACACCGACGACGCCTCCGGAACCCGCATCGACGCCGCCAAAACAGCCGCCGGCGCCTACATCGACGCACTCCCCGACGGCACCGACTTCAGCCTCTGGACCTACGGCCTGAACACCTCAGACTCCGAAGCCGACCACGACGCCGGCTGCCAGGACACCACCAACCTCATCGACTCCGGCGACGTCGACCGCGACGCCGCCAAAAACGCCGTCAACGGCATCGCACCCCGCGGCTGGTCCCCCATCGCCGCAACGATGAAGCAGGCCGGTGAATCCCTGCCCACCGACGTCGAAGCCAGCCTCGTCGTCGTCACCGACGGTGAAGACCACTGCGGACGACCCACCATCTGCGAAGTCGCCGAACAACTCCACGAGTCGCATCCGATGCTGCGCATCGACGCGATCGGCTTCATGATCGACGACGACGAACTCAACTGCGCCGCCACCACCACCGGCGGCCTCTACGTCACCGCCGACAACACGGAGCAGCTCACCAGCCGTTTGGCCGCCAGCCGCGACACCGAGTTGTCCAAGACGACGTTGACCGGCCGCAGTTTCCAGGGCATCGAAATCGGGGCATCGCACGAGCGCATCTCCGCGGCCTTCTCGGATTTCCCCGCGTTGTCGGAGGGCACGGAAACCGTTTGCACCTCCGGTGACTGCGGGTCCGACACCATCACCATCGTCAATTGGCGCGACTGCGACTGGCACTTCACGGACGCCGGCATTCTTCAACTGATCGATCCGGGAGACGAGGCCCGCACCATCGACGGCTTCGGCGTCGGCGACGACGCCGACGAACTCGCCACCTTCTACGGCGACGTCATCGAAGAGTCGACCGGCACCCTCGACGGCGACGACGTGACCATCCGCTGGTACGAAG
>NZ_DURI01000222.1 GCF_012837295.1 Corynebacterium sp.
CGCCCTGATTCGAGCTGCCCCGGTTCGAGCCGCCCCGGTTCGAATCGCGCCGGCCCTTGCCCTTGCCCTTGCCGCCCGAACCACCCTGGCCACCCTGGCCACCCCGGCCGCCGCGGCCGCGCCCGGGCTTGGCTCCCGGCTCGTCGTCAAGCCTGAGGGATAGACCGATGCGCTGGCGCTCGACGTCGACATCCATGACCTTGACCTTGACCACCTCGCCGGACTTGACCACCTCGTGCGGGTCGGAGACGAAGCCCTTGCTCATGGCGGAGACGTGGACCAGGCCATCCTGATGGACGCCCACGTCGACGAAAGCGCCGAATGCGGCGACGTTGGTCACCGTGCCTTCGAGAATCATGCCCGGGGCCAAGTCCGAGACCTTTTCCACGCCTTCCTTGAAGGTGGCGGTCCTGAATTCGGGGCGGGGGTCGCGGCCGGGTTTGTCCAGCTCGGCGATGATGTCGGTGACGGTGGGCACGCCGACGCCGGCGGCCTCGTCGACGAAGTCGCGCGGGTCCAGTCCGGCGAGCACGCGGGAGTTGCCGACGAGCTCGGCGACGCCCAGGCCGGTGGCGGCGGCGATGCGGTCGACGACGCCGTAGGACTCGGGGTGCACGGCCGAGGCGTCCAGCGGGTTCGCGGCGCCGCGGACGCGGAGGAAGCCGGCGCACTGCTCGTACGCCTTGGGGCCGAGCCGCGGCACCTTCAGCAGTTCCTTGCGGGAGGTGAAGGCGCCGTTGTCGTCGCGGTAGGCGACGATGTTCGCCGCCACCGTGGAGCTGACGCCCGCGACGCGGCCCAGCAGCGGCGCGGACGCGGTGTTGACCTCCACGCCGACGGCGTTGACCGCGTCCTCGACGACGGCGTCGAGGGAGTGCGCGAGCTTCGTCTGCGACACGTCGTGCTGGTACTGGCCGACGCCGATGGACTTCGGGTCGATCTTGACCAGCTCGGCCAGCGGATCCTGCAGGCGGCGGGCGATGGACACCGCGCCGCGCAGGGAGACGTCCATGTCGGGGAATTCCTCGGCGGCGATGGCCGACGCGGAGTACACCGACGCGCCGGCCTCGGAGACGGTCACCGGCTCGGGGCGCGCGCCGCCGGCCTTGACCAGCAGGTCGGCGACCTCGCGGGCCAGCTGGTCGGTTTCGCGGGAGGCGGTGCCGTTGCCCACGGCCATCAGCTCGACGCGGTGGGTGGCGCACAGTGTGGCCAGGGCGTCGCGGGCGGCGTCCCACTTGTTCTGCGGCTGGTGCGGGTACACGACCACGGTGTCCAGCACCTTGCCGGTGCCGTCGACGACGGCGCACTTCACGCCGTTGCGGTAGCCCGGGTCGAGCCCGAGCGTGGCGCGCTGCCCGGCGGGCGCGGCGAGCAGCAGGTCGCGCAGGTTGCGGGCGAACACCTCGACGGCCTCGGCCTCGGCGCGCTCCTTCAGGCGCATGCGGGCGTCCAGCGCCGCGGACACCTCGAGCTTGGTGCGCCAGCCGAAGCGGATGGCCTGGTCGATCCACTCGGATTCGGGCAGGTCGAAGGCGCGGCGGACCATGCCCTCGTACACGGCGTCGTCGCCGGCGTCGATGCCCAGCTGCAGGATGCCTTCGGCCTCACCGCGCAGGACGGCCAGCACGCGGTGGCCGGGCATGGTCTCCAGCGGTTCGGTGTGCTCGAAGTAGTCGCGGTACTTCGCACCGGCCTGCTCCTTGCCCTCGACGACCCTCGCCGCCGCGGAGCCGGTCGACCACACGCGCTCGCGCACCTCGCCGACCAGGTCGGCGTCGGTGGAGAACGACTCGACGAGGATCGCCCGCGCACCGGCCAGCGCGTCCTTCGGTTCGGCGAAGCCCTCGGTGACGTATCCGGCCGCCAGCTGCGCCGGGTCGGCGGACGGGTCGCGCAGCAGCTCGTCGAGAAGCGGCTCGAGTCCGGCCTCGCGGGCGATGTCGGCCTTGGTGCGGCGCTTCTTCTTGAACGGCAGGTAGAGGTCCTCGAGCCTGGCCTTCGTGTCGCACGCGAGAATGAGGGCGCGCAGGTCGTCGGTGAGCTTGCCCTGCTCGTCGATGGCCGCCAGCACCGCGGTCTTGCGGTCCTCGAGTTCGCGCAGGTACGTCAGCCGTTCCTCGATGGTGCGCAGCTGCCCGTCGTCGAGGCCGCCGGTGGCCTCTTTGCGGTAGCGGGCGATGAAGGGCACGGTGTTGCCCTCGTCGAGGAGCTTCACGGCGGTGGCGACGTGCGCCTGATCCACCCCGAGTTCGCGGGCGATGGTGGTCTCGATCATTCCGGCGAGTCTAGTGGCCCGGGTCCGCCTGCTTGACGACGCCCCTCGCACAGCCACTAGTGCTAGTCTTGATGGCACTATGAACTCCTTGGACGAACTCCGCGATCTGCCGCCGGGACTGCTCTGGGTTCTGGGGGCGCTCGTGGCGGTGCAGCTGTTGCTCATCATCGGCGCGCTCGTCGTGCTGGCCCGGACGTCCCGCGAACGCGTGAAATTGTTGCCGAAGGTCGCGTGGGCGCTGATCATCCTGCTGACCAACGGCATCGGTCCGATCATTTTCCTCGCAGTGGGTCGGGAATGGGGCGGGCGGCGCGACGATGGCCTGGGGGCGCGGCCCGGCTCGACCCTTTTGGCCAGGTACTCCGACCGGGCGCCTTCGTCCTGCCCCGCCATCGAATTCGACGGGGTGCGCAAAAGCTACGGGGACCACGTGGTCCTCGACGACGTGGCGCTCACGGTTCCGCACGGGTCGGTCTTCGGGTTCCTGGGGCCCAACGGTTCCGGAAAGACGACTGCGCTGCGCATTCTCATGGGCCTGTCCCGTGCGGACGCGGGCGTCGTGAAGCTCGACGGAAAGGTCGGGTACCTGCCCGACGTCCCCGCCTTCGACCCGTGGCTGACCCCCGCCGAGTATCTGCGGCTGTCCGCGCGGCTGGAGGGGTTCGGGGGCGACGAGCTCGACGAGCGCGTCGCCGAAGCGCTGGAGGTGTCGGGGTTGCAGGCGGTGCACAGGCCCATTTCGGGGCTGTCGCGCGGCATGCGGCAGCGGCTGGGCATCGCGCAGGCGCTCATCGCGACGCCGGGGATCGTCGTCCTCGACGAGCCGACGTCGGCGCTCGATCCGATCGCCCGGCGAGAGGTGCTGGACGTCATCGCGTCTCTGCGCGGGCGGGCGACTGTGTTCTTCTCCACCCATTCCATGGCCGACGTCGAGGCGGTGTGCGACCGGGCGGCGTTCCTCGGGCGCGGCGGGATACTCGCCGCCGGCACGTTGCCGGAGTTGGTCGCGCGCTTCGGGGATCCCGGGCGCGTCACCGCAACGTTCCGTGCGCCCGCCGGCACCGACGTCAAGGGCGCGCTGGCGGGTGCCGGTTTCGATGACGTGAGGGTCACGTCCGGCGGGGCCCTCGACGACGCCTTCGCCACGGCGATGGGAGGCACACGATGAACGCTGCAACCATGACGGTCCTGCTCGGCCGACAGTTCCGGGCCCTGCGCGCCTCGTGGGCGACGTGGGCGCTGGTCGGCGCGGCGGTCTTCTTCGCGGTGCTTTCTCCCGTCACCGCCCGCTACCTGCCGGAGATCCTCGGCGGCATCATCGGCGGCGATCAGGCGATCCCCATCGACGTGTCCGCATTGCCGGATCCGACGCCCTCCGACGCATGGGCGCAGTGGGCGTCGAATCTCGCGCAGCTGATCGTCGTCATCGTGGCCGTCGTCGCCGCTTCGGCCGTGTCCGCCGACGTCGCCCGAGGCACGGCGGTGCCGATCCTCGCCCGGGGCGTGTCGCGCACGGGATTGTGGGCGTCCGCGTTCACCGCGGTGGCGGTCACCGTGAGCGTCGTCGCCGTCGCCTCCACGGGTCTCGTCATCGCCGTCACCTCCCTGCTTTTCGACGGCCTCTCCGCATCCGACATCGCCGCCCCCGTGACGGGCACCGCACTGTGGCTGCTGTTCGCGCTGTCCGTCATCGCCGTGACCATGGCGGCGTCGGGGGCGGGCGCGTCGTCGCTCGGTGCTGCCGCGGCGGGCATCGCGTACTTCGCGTTGATGGCCGTCGCCGGCATGTGGCCGCCCCTGGTGGAATGGAGCCCGGCGGGAGTGCTCGCCGCCAAGGACGCCGCGGCCGAACCGGGCGCGATCGGGGTCACCATCGCGGTCATCGCGACGGCCATCGCCCTCGGCATCGCATCATTCAACCGAAAGGAATTGTGATCCGGGATGCTCATCCAGCTCGATTCCGCATCGCCGACGCCGCTGTGGGCGCAGCTCGTCGCGTCGCTGCGCAGGTCCATCCACGACGGAGAAGTGACCATCGGCGAGAAGCTGCCCAGCGCGGGGGATCTCGCGGATTCCCTCGACCTGAACAAGAACACCGTGCTGCGGGCCTACCGACAGCTGCGCGATGACGGGATCGTCGAGCTCCGGCGCGGCCGCGGTGCCACAGTCATCTCGGGGGCGGCCGACGATGAAGCGGAGTATTCCGTGGTGGAAGCCGCCCTCGATCGCCTGGCCAGCGCCGCGCGCGAGTCGTCGATCCCCATGTCGGACCTCATCGCGGGCCTGACCGTGCGGGGGATCCGCTGATGAGGGGTGCCCGCCTGCGCCTCGTCGCACAAACGCTGGCGCTGCCGGCGGTCGTCCTCGTCATCGCGGTGACGTGGGCGCTGTGGGTGCTGCCCGAGCTGCCCGATCCGGTGGCCACCCGATTCGGGGCCGAGCTGGCGGCGACCGACTTCGCCCCGCCGGGCACCTTCATCGCCGTCGTGGCGATTACCACCGCATTCACGGCCGCGGCATTCGCCGTACTGCTGTTGTCCGGCGTGTCGTCGGGGCGCGCGGGACGCATCCTCGCGGGCATCGGCGCGGGTGCCGTGACGCTCGTGCCCGTCATGATGGTCGCCACGCTGCATCCGCAGATCGGGTTTGGCGACGCGGCCGGGTTCGTGATCCCCCTGCCGAACCTGCTCTCGCCCCTCGCCGCCGCCGTGGCCGTGGGACTCGCCGTCGCGTTGGTCGTCCGCCCGCAGGAAGAACCGGAGGAACCGGTCAACGCGGAAACGCCCATCACGGTCGGAGATACCACTCTGGCCGCATGGTTCGGCCGGTGCCGGGCACCGTGGATCATGTCGGTGCTCCTCGTGGTCGCGGTCGGCGCGACCGCCCTCACCTCCGTCACGGCGTTCCGGAACGGAGACGTGGCGCTCGGATCCATTTACGGGCTGCTCACCATCGTGGTCGGCATCGCGATGTCGATGCTCCTCGGAGTGCGGGTGCGCGTAGACGCCGTGGGCGTCCATTGGCGGCTGCTGCCGGGGTTCCCGCGACGGACGATCCGCTACCAGTCGATCCGCGACGTGGAGGCGGTCGACGTCAAGCCCGGCGACTGGGGTGGCTGGGGCTGGCGTTTCAGCGGAAAGGGCACGGCAATTCTCATTCGCGGCGGAGAGGGCCTGCGCATCGAGCGGACGAACCGCCGAACGCTCTACGTCACGGTCGAGGATGCGGCGCGCGGGGCCGAACTGGCCCGGGCGCACCTGCGGCGTTACCGGTCGTAGCCGGAGTACGCGGCGAGCCGCCTGAGCCGGTCGACGGCGCCCCACACGGGCATCGTCGCATCCATCGATTTCCTCCCGGGTCTCAAAACCTCCTGCCGCCGGCCATCATGCGCCGCACCGGGGCCGAACGCAGGGCCAGCAGCGCGATGATCAAACCGACCACGCCGGCCGCGAGACCGCCGGCGACGTCGGAAAGCCAATGGGCGCCCACCCACACGCGGCTCAGGGCGACCACGCCGACCAACGCGACGACCGCCCATTTCAGCGCCGTGGCCAGGCCCCGGCGGATCATCGGGGCGAGCACCTGGATCAGCGCCATGCCCGTGCCCGTCACGCCCGCGACGTGGGCGGACGGGAAGGCGCCGTCATGTAGCGCGGGCAGCTCAGACAACCGCAGCGGACCCGCGGGACGATCGCGGTCGAGCAGCCACTTCATCACGTACGTCATGGCGATCGACGCGCCGAACGCCAATGGCACCAGCAGCGCCATGGCGCGGAGGCGCCGCCACAGGAACAACGCGGCGATCAGGGTCGCCGGGGCGACGAACATGGGGCGGAACACCTCGGTGATGCCGAGGAACGCGCCGTCGAAGCTGCCGTCCAGGGCACCCGCCCGCACGTCGCGGACCCACGCGGCGAACCGCAGGTCAACTTCCGCGCCCGTCGACGTCGACGCGAACCACGCCAACGCCACCAATGCCGCCACCCAGCCGACGACGTGGGCGGGCCTGGCGATGGTCGCGCGGCTCAACCCAAGTCCCCCGCATCCCCGATCACCGTGGTCTCCCCCGCCCACGGGGTCGAATCGCCGAGGCCGCGGCCGATGGCCTCCGTGACCTCGTCCTCCAGCGCCGCGGGGCCTTCCGTGACGATGCGCAGGGCATGCAGCTTCTCGATCGTCGGCGGCTGACGGTTCATGGACAGCCACCGGTCCATGAGCGACTCCGCCTGGGCGTCGACCAGTGCGTCCTCCCCCGCATAGGGCATGGCCACGCGCTCTTCCACGATGGTCAGGTGCAATGCCGTGAGCTCCGCGAGGATGCGTTGGCCGATGGCCGGCAGCTCCTCGGGGTCGAACAACGCGCGTGTGATGGTCTGGTAACGGGTCATGGGAACTGTCTAGCACGGCCGACGGATCGCATCTATCGTGGCAATGTAGATACCGATTAAGGAGCAGCCATGGACACGCCCGAAACCCTCATCGACGTCATCGACGCCGCACCCGCCGCCAAGGAGGGCGACTTCCCCGCCGCCTCGCGCGTGCTCACCGCGGACGGCCAGACGATCGTGGTCTTCACCTTCGCCAAGGGCCAGCGCCTCAACGACCACCACGCCCCGCACCCGCTGACCGTCCAGGTCATCGAGGGCTGCCTGAAATTCACCGTCGAGGACCGCGACCATCACCTCAAGCCCGGCAGGGTCCTCCACGTGCCCGAGGGCGTGGTCCACTCGGTGCACGCGGATCACCGCGACGCGGTGTTCCTGCTGATGCTGTCGACCTGACTTACTCGGCTTGATTTTCCGGCCGAAGCCCGGCCCTACTCTTCCGGGCTCGCGCCGGCGTCGAGGGCCCTTTGGTCGCGCGCCGACAATTCGACGTCCTCGAGCAGCTCCGGTCGCCGCGCCGCCGTGCGCAGCAATGACTGGTCGCGGCGCCACCGGTCGACCTTCGCGTGGTTGCCGGACAGCAGCACCGGCGGCACCTCCAGGTCCCGCCAGACGCGCGGCTTGGTGTAGCCGGGCCCCTCGAGCAGGCCGTCGGAGAAGCTGTCCTCCTCGTGGCTGCGCCGATTGCCCAGCACGCCGGGCACGAGCCGCACCACGGCCTCCGCCATGACCAGCACGGCCACTTCCCCGCCGATGAGCACGTAGTCGCCGATGGACACTTCCTCGACGCGGTAGCGGTTGGCGGCGTCGTCGACGACGCGCTGGTCGATGCCCTCGTAGCGGCCGCACGCGAACACGATGTGCTTCTCGTGCGACCACCGCCGCGCCATATCCTGGGTGAAGGGCGTTCCGGCCGGCGTCGGCACGATCAGCAGGGGCTTGTCGACGTCCTCGTCGCCGTCTGCGGCCGCAGCGTACGACGACTCCTCGGGCAGGCCCGCCAACTCGTCGTGGCGCGCCTGGCCGACGTGGGGCATGGCGGAATCCAGCGCCTCGGCGACGGCGGCCGGGCCGGTTCCCGCGGCGACGTCGTCGAGCGCGGGCCCCCAGACGTCGGGCTTCATGACCATCCCGGGCCCGCCGCCGTAGGGGGAATCGTCGACGGCCTGGTGCACGCCCGTCGCCCACTGCCGCAGGTCGTGCACGCCGACCTCGAGGATGCCCTTCTCGATCGCCTTGCCCAGCAGCGCGTGGCGCAGCGGGTCGAGGTAGTCGGGGAAGATGGTCACCACGTCCAGGCGCATGGCGGTCACAGCTCCAGCAGCCCATCCGGCGGGGTGATGACGACCGCGCCATTGTCCATGTCGACGATCGGCACCAGTGCGTGGACGAAGGGCACCAGCACCTCGCGTCCGGCGTCGCCGTCACCGTCGAGCGCGACCTGCAGCAGGCGCTGGGTGGGGTTGCGGATCACGCCGGTGATCTCGCCGATGTCCTCCGGCTCCGGCAGCTCGCCCTCGTACGCGCGAGCGGTGGCGGTCGCCTCGTCGACGTCGCCGACATTGAGCACCCGCAGACCGATGAGCTCGTGGTCGTAGTAGGCCTCATCATCGTCGTCGAAGACGGGCGCCCCGAAAAAGCGCATGCCGCGCAGGGTTTCGGCGTCGTTGCGGTCCGGGACCTCGTCGAAGAACACGAGCAGGCGCCCCTGGTGGGGGCGCATGGACTTCACGGTCAGCTCGCGCTCGCGTCCGGCTTGCTTGCCGACGAGGACCTCCCCGACCGCGAAGCGGCCCGCCGGATCGTCGGTAGTGGCGTCGACGACGACCTCGCCGCGGACGCCGTGGGGCTTGATGACGCGCCCGATCTGCACGAGGTCGGCCGCGCCACCGCCGTTGTTTCCCGAATTCTGCTTGCTCACGCGCCCCAGACTATCGCGCCCGACTCAGCGATCGGTCACGCGGCCACGGTCGACGGAGACGGTGCGGGTGGCGCGGAAGGCGTCGCGCATCCGGCGGTCGTGCGTCACCAGCAGCACGGTGCCGGAAAACGACTCCACCGCCTGCTCCAACTGCTCGATCGCCGGCAGGTCCAGATGGTTCGTCGGCTCGTCGAGGACCAGCGTGTTGGTGCCGCGGGCCTGCAGCAGGGCCAGCGCGGCGCGGGTCCGCTCGCCCGGCGACAGCGAATCGCACGGGCGCGGGACGTGCTCGCCGGTCAGGCCGAACTTCGCCAACAAGGTGCGCACCTCCGCATCCGGCCATTCGGGCATCTCGGCGGCGAAGCGGTCCACCAGCGGATCCGGGCCGTCGAAAAGCGCCCGAGCCTGATCCACGCGCCCGACCACGACGCCCGAGCCCACCGTCGCCGAGCCCTCGTCAGGGGCCCGCTCCCCGACCAGCAGCGACAGCAGGGTCGTCTTGCCGGAACCGTTCGGGCCCTCCACGAGCACGCGGTCGCCCTGGTTGATCTGCAGGGTCACGGGGCCGAGGGTGAAATCGGACCCCTGCGACGACGCATGCCCCACCACCGCATCGCGCAAAGTGGCCACCACCGTCCCGGAGCGCGGGGCGGCGGCGATGGACATGCGCAGCTCCCATTCCTTGCGGGGCTCCTCGACGACCTCCATGCGCTCGATCGCCCGCTCCGTCTGCGCGATCTTGCCGGCCTGCTTCTCCGACCGCTGGGCCGCGCGGTGGCGGATGTGCTTGTCCTTCTCCGGGCTCTTCCCGCCGTGGGCGCGCATGGCGTTGCGCGATCCCTTGTCCAGCCAGGTCTTCTGCGTCTGCAGGCGGCTCTTGAGCTTGTCGACGTCGCCGGCGTACTCCTCGTAGGCGTCCCGCGCTCGGCGGCGGCGCAGTTCCCGTTCGGCGAGGAAGGCCTCGTACCCTCCGTCGAAGACCGTGATCTGCCGCTGGGCGGCGTCGAGCTCCACCATCCGCGTGATCGTCCGGGCCAGGAACTCGCGGTCGTGGCTGACGATGAGCATCGGGCGGCGCTCGCCGGAGATGAAGGCCTCCAACCGGGCGATGCCGTCGAGATCGAGGTCGTTCGTCGGCTCGTCGAGCAGCAGGACGTCATGGCCGGCGAGCAGGATCACCGCCAGATTCGCGCGGGCCGCCTGACCTCCCGACAGCGCCGTCATGGGCAGGGACAGCACGGCGGAATCGAGGCCCAGTTCCGCGGCGACGCGGGGAAGGCGGTCGTCCAGGTCGGCGCCGCCGAGGGCGAGCCACCGGTCCAGCGCGACCGCGTAGGCGTCGGCGGCGGATTCGTCGTCGGCCATCGCCTCGGCGAGCGAGTCCATCCGGGCCGCGGCGTCGGTGACGCCGGTGCGCCGGGCGACGAAGTCCGCGACGGACTCGTCCCTGCGCTCGACCTCCTGCTCGAGCAGGCCCACGGTCGCGTCGGGCGGTGAAGTGGATATGTCGCCGGTCATCTCCGCGGTCGGCTCACCGGCCGCCGCCGCCAGCAACGTCGACTTGCCCGCCCCATTCGGGCCCGTGAGCCCCGCGACGTCGCCGGGCGCCAACACCAGATCCAGATCCGCGAAAAGCGTCCGGGGGCCGTGGGCGGCGCCGACGCCGCGAAACTCGATGGTTGCCATGGCCTCCGATGCTACCCCACCCGGATATGCCCCGGACATGCGAAAACGCCGCCACCCGGTGCGGGTGGCGGCGTCGTCGTAAAGCGAAGAGCCGAAATTACTCGGCGGACTCCTCGGCCGGAGCCTCCTCGGAGGACTCCTCGGCGGCGGCCTCGGCGGCCTTGGCCTCCTCGGCCTCCTTCGCGGCCTTGGCCTCGGCGGCCTCCTTGGCGGCGCGGCGCTTCTCGGTGATCGCCTCGGCGGACGGGCCGTCGTTGGCCTCGGCCAGAGCCTGGTTGAACAGGTCCAGCTTCGACGGCTTCTCCTCGGCCACCTTCAGGGTGCCCTCGGCGCCCGGCAGGCCCTTGAACTTCTGCCAGTCGCCGGTGACCTTCAGCAGGGCCAGGACCGGCTCGGTCGGCTGGGCGCCGACGGACAGCCAGTGCTGGGCGCGCTCGGAGTCGATGTTGATGACGGACGGCTCGGCCTTCGGCTCGTAGGTGCCGATGTTCTCGATGACGCGGCCCGAACGACGGGTGCGGGCGTCGGCGATGACGACGCGGTAGTGCGGGGTGCGGATCTTGCCGATGCGCTGGAGCTTGATCTTGACGGCC
>NZ_DURI01000223.1 GCF_012837295.1 Corynebacterium sp.
CCATCCCGGAGTCGACGCCGATCATGGACGCGGCGGCCGTTGACAAGCCCGACAGGCCGATGAGCACGGCCGCGAACGCGAGGAAGCTGCGGGCGGGCGCGGAGCCCTGGGCGAACGCGCGGACGACTCCGAGCAATGCCAAGGCGAGCAAGGTAAGGACGGTCTTGGTCAGTGCCCACGTGAATATGATCCCGTCGTCGGCAAAACCGACCAGCAATTCGTACAGGGAAGAATGACCGACCGACCCCGTTTCGTGGAAGACGACGTCGTTGGCGACGTAGATGCCGGTGCCGAAAAACCACGCGGCAGCGGCCGCGATGACGGCCATCGGGGCGCGCGCGGATCTTGTTTTCCCGAAAGCATGGGCTCGAGCGGCCGGAGTAAGGCTTAATCCGAGCGCCGCCGACGATGCGAGGGCGGCGATGATCAAACCTGCGAGCCCGAGCAGTGTGAGGCCGTCGTCATAATTCTCTTCCGGGCCCATTCTCGTGATCACCGATTGCAGGGCGACGACGAACACCAGGCCCGTCAGAAATACGGACCAAGACCAAGCGGAAGGGGCTCCGCGTCGATAGCGGAGGGCGAGCACGATGAAGGCGACCGGAACGACGAGCGGAAGCACGATCGTCCAACCCCAGCCGGTGAAAAGCCATGCGAGATCGCCGAGGAACTCACCGGCGCCACCGTCAAAGTAGCCGGAGGAATCGAATACGCGGTAAGCCGGGCCGACGAGGGTGAGCAGGAGGACCACGCCGGATCCCAGCCACAGCCACGTGGCCAGGGCGGCATGATTCGGGACTGGCCCGTCCGAGCGCACCGACGGCCACTTTGCGGCCAGCGGCGCCTGTTTGAAGGGCGGGACGTCCGCCCCCGTGGCGCCACCTCGGGGATCATTCACGGGCACCCACAGGGCCTCGATCCGATCGAGCTCCTGCTTCACTCCCGGGCGGGTATGGGCCCAGATGACGAAGGCGATGGCTCCGGCGACGAACACGATGCCGAGAACCAGTACGGCGAGATGGCGCAAGGCGAACAGCAACGAAAGCAATGTGTAAACGACGGGCAGGATTCCGGCTCGGCCGGTCAGCCCGCGGTTGAAGGCGTGGATCGACAGGGCCGCGACGGGGATCCAGAGCACCGCCGCCGGAATGAGGAAGACGATGAAACCGTCGAAGTTGGCGATGCCCGCGGCCAAACCCACCAGGGCGGTGATCGCGAGGACATTCCACGAGAGCAATGGCATCCGCAGCAACGGCGGTTGGTCCTTGACGAAGGGAATGCGGCTGAGCCAGTCGGGTACCTGGGAACTCGGGATGCCGCCGTATCCCGGTCGCATGGGAGGTGCGAAGTTCGGGACCGTGCCGGGATGCTGAGCCGGCGCCGCATTCTGCGTGAAAGCCGGGACCTGAGTCTGTGCCGGGTCCTGCGGAGGCATCGACCCTGGATTCCAATTGCCGGGGCCAGTGCCTGGGTACGTCGGCGGATTCGCCGGGGTTTCGGGCGGCAGCGCCCACGAGTCGATGGGTTGGTTCTGCCCACCGTCGAAACCGGCCGAACTGCCCGTGTTTTCCCTGTTCATGAGCCCAATCGTAGTATCGTGTCCGGGGCCTGCGAATCGGGCGCCCCCGAGGTGGGTCACCCGTCGTCACGCGGCGACCGCGGACTCCCGCAGAGCCATCCCGGCGGCGGCGACGACGACCACGAGACCCGCCCAGCTGAGCGGGGAAAGGTGCTGTCCGAGGATCGCCAC
>NZ_DURI01000026.1 GCF_012837295.1 Corynebacterium sp.
AAGCACCCCGAGGCCCGCGAGTGCCCGGTGGCGGCCATCGACTGGAACACCATCCCGGATGACAAGGACTCCGAGGTCTGGGACCGGCTGACCGGAAACTTCTGGCTGCCGGAAAAGGTGCCGCTGTCGAACGACATCAAGAGCTGGAACACGCTCAACGAGCTCGAGCAGCGCACGACCATGCGCGTGTTCACCGGCCTGACCATGCTGGACACCATCCAGGGCACCGTCGGCGCCGTGTCGCTGCTGCCGGATGCGCTGACGTCCCACGAGGAGGCGGTGTACACCAACATCGCGTTCATGGAGTCGGTGCACGCGAAGTCGTACTCGTCGATCTTCCAGACGCTGGCGTCGACGCCGGAGATCAACGACGCGTTCCGCTGGGCCGAGGAGAACGAGCACCTGCAGCGCAAGGCGAAGATCATCCTCGACTACTACGAGGGCGACGATCCGCAGAAGAAGAAGGTCGCCTCCGTCATCCTGGAGTCCTTCCTCTTCTACTCGGGCTTCTACCTGCCCATGTACTGGTCGTCGCACGCGAAGCTGACGAACACGGCCGACATCATCCGCCTGATCATCCGCGACGAGGCCGTCCACGGCTACTACATCGGGTACAAGTACCAGAAGAATCTGGAGCGCCTGTCCGAGGAGGAGCGCGAGGAGCTGAAGGACTACACCTTCGATCTGCTGCTCGACCTCTACGACAACGAGATCCAGTACACCGAGGACATGTACGACGAGCTCGGCTGGACCGAGGACGTCAAGCGCTTCCTGCGCTACAACGCCAACAAGGCGCTGAACAACCTCGGCTACGAGGGCATCTTCCCGGCCGACGAGTGCAAGGTGTCCCCGGCGATCCTGTCGGCCCTGAGCCCCAACGCCGACGAGAACCATGACTTCTTCTCGGGCGCCGGCTCGTCCTACGTGATGGGCAAGGCGGAGAGCACCGAGGACGAGGACTGGGACTTCTAGTTCCCTTCGCTTCACGACGATCCCGGCGCCCCTCATGGGGCGCCGGGATCGTGCTGTGCATCACCCCGCGCGAACGACGTGAACCACCGCTCACCGGGAACTTTTGGCGGGGGTGGAGCGGGGGAGACGGGGCCCCGAGAGCTGCAAATCTCATGTTTTCGACGCATCGTCGCTGCTTAAGGGAATTCTCAGCAATTTCCGCGCGGCCCAACAGGACCTGCGCATACCCCCCTCCCCATCGGTGGCCTTAACATTTTCACAGGTCGGGGTTAGACTCGGCCAGGTACCGCGAGGTGGACTCGCATAAACGTGTCCACCTCCTCTAACATCTAGGCAGCAACAAATCTTTGATGACCCTGTGAGTAACACGGGGAATCGCGTAGTCAGGAGGAAGAATGACTGCAGTAGCGCCTCGCCCCGACCACGACGTGGTCGCGGCAGAACGGCCGGAGCCGTTCGGGCACGAGCGTAAGGGCAGCTGGGCGTGGGAAATGCTGACCACGACCGATCACAAGAAGCTGGGCATCATGTACATCATCATGAGCTTCTCCTTCTTCTTCGTGGGCGGTCTCATGGCTCTGCTCATCCGCGCCGAGCTGTTCCAGCCGGGCCTTCAGTTCCTGTCCAATGAGCAGTTCAACCAGCTCTTCACCATGCACGGCACGGTGATGCTGCTGCTGTTCGGCACCCCGATCGTCTGGGGCTTCGCCAACTACATCCTGCCGCTGCAGATCGGCGCGCCGGACGTGGCCTTCCCGCGTCTGAACGCCTTCGGCTTCTGGCTGACCACCATCGGCGGCATCCTGATGCTGTCGGGCTTCCTGACCCCGGGCGGTGCGGCCGACTTCGGTTGGACCATGTACTCCCCGCTGTCGGACTCCATCCACTCTCCGGGCGTCGGCTCTGACCTGTGGATCGTCGGCGTCGGCGTCGGCGGCGTGGGCACCATCGCCTCCGCCATCAACATGACCACCACCGTCCTGTGCCTCCGTGCGCCGGGCATGACCATGTTCCGCATGCCGATCTTCACCTGGAACATCCTGGTGACCTCGATCCTGGCCCTGCTGATCTTCCCGATCCTGACCGCCGCCGCCCTCGGCGTGCTGTACGACCGCAAGCTGGGCGGCCACATCTACGACCCGGCCAACGGTGGCGCCATCATGTGGCAGCACCTGTTCTGGTTCTTCGGCCACCCCGAGGTCTACGTTCTGCTGCTGCCGTTCGTCGGCATCATCACCGAGGTCATCCCGGTGTTCTCCCGTAAGCCGCTGTTCGGCTACGCGGGCATGGTCTTCGCGACCCTGTCCATCGCCGGCCTGTCCATGGCCGTCTGGGCGCACCACATGTTCGTCACCGGTGCGGTCCTGCTGCCGTTCTTCTCCTTCATGACGTTCCTGATCTCGGTCCCGACCGGCGTGAAGTTCTTCAACTGGCTGGGCACCATGTGGCGCGGCCACCTGACGTTCGAGACCCCGATGACCTTCGCGCTGGGCTTCATCGTCACCTTCCTGTTCGGTGGCCTGACCGGCATCATGCTGGCCGCCCCGCCGCTGGACTTCCACATCTCGGACACCTACTTCGTGGTGGCGCACTTCCACTACACCCTGTTCGGCACCCTGGTGTTCGCTTCCTACTCCGGCGTGTACTTCTGGTTCCCGAAGATGACCGGCCGCATGCTGGACGAGAAGCTGGGCCACATCCACTTCTGGCTCACCTTCGTCGGCTTCAACCTGACGTTCCTGGTGCAGCACTGGCTGGGCAACGAGGGCATGCCGCGCCGTTACGCGGACTACCTCGAGTCCGACGGCTTCACCACGCTGAACATGATCTCCACCGTCGGCGCCGCAATCCTGGGCGTCTCGGTCCTGCCGTTCATCTGGAACATCTTCAAGTCCTGGCGTTACGGCGAGGTCGTCACGGTCGACGACCCGTGGGGCTACGGCAACTCCCTCGAGTGGGCCACCTCCTGCCCGCCGCCGCGCCACAACTTCGCCGCCATGCCGCGCATCCGCTCCGAGCGCCCTGCGTTCGAGCTGCACTACCCGCACATGGTCGAGCGCATGCGCGCCGAGGCTCACGTCGGCCGTCAGCTCTAAGGTGACCAAGCTGCACTAGACTACGCGTCACGAAGAAAGGCCCCCGCTGGTTCCTCCCGGCGGGGGCCTTCGTCGTGCCTGAAAACCCCTTTCACCGGCCCCGGAGTCGAGTACCCGGGCCGGGCATGGGATAATCGTCGGCGTGCAGAACAAGGTTGAGGTACCCGGAGCCCCCGAAGCCGTCGCGCCCGAACTGGAGACCGTGACCCTGCCCGAGGGCCTCGTGCCCGCGGTGGTCACCGCCACCGGCCCGGACCGCCCCGGCGTGTCCGCGTCGTTCTTCCGGGTGCTCGCCGCGCATGGCGCGCAGGTGCTGGACGTCGAGCAGTCGCTGTTCCGCTCCCGGCTGTCCCTCGGCGCGCTGGTCGGCGTCAAGCCCGAACGCCTCGAGGTGATGGCCGATGGCCTCGCCGGCACCTTGAAGGGCCACGGCATGACCGTGGAGGTGTCGACCGCCGGCGTGGAATCCACCCGCCATGCGTCGTCGCACGCGGTGGTGGTGCTGGGCAATCCGCTCACGGCCGAGGACATCGCCCGCATCGGCCAGACGCTGGCCGACTACGGGGCGAACATCGACACCATCCGCGGCATCGCCGACTACCCGGTCACCGGCCTGGAGCTGAAGGTGTCGCTGCCGGATCCGAAGCCCGGCGCCGGCGTCCCGGTGCGCAAGGCGCTGGCGGAGCTTGCGCTGTCCCAGAAGATCGACATCGCCATCGAGCGCGACGGCCTGCAGCGTCGCTCGAAGCGCCTCATTTGCTTCGACGTCGACTCCACCTTGATCACCGGCGAGGTCATCGAGATGCTCGCCGCCCACGCCGGCCGCGAGGCGGAGGTCGCCGCCGTGACGGAGCGCGCCATGCGCGGGGAGCTCGACTTCGCCGAGTCGCTCCACGAGCGCGTCAAGGCCTTGGCGGGCCTGCCGGAGTCGGTTTTGCAGGAGGTTTCCGACGCCATCGTGCTGACCCCTGGGGCGCGAACCACCATCCGAACCCTCAAGCGCCTCGGCTACAAGGCCGGCGCGGTGTCGGGCGGTTTCATCCAGATCCTCGAGCCGCTGGCGAAGGAGCTGGAGCTGGACTTCTACCGGGCCAACACGCTGGAGATCGTCGACGGGAAGCTGACGGGCCGGGTCATCGGCGACGTCATCGACCGCCAGGAGAAGGCCCGCAGCCTCAAGCGCTTCGCGGAGGAGAACGGCCTGCAGATGCATCAGACCGTCGCGGTGGGCGACGGCGCCAACGACATCGACATGCTGTCGGTCGCCGGCCTGGGCATCGCCTTCAACGCCAAGCCGGCGCTGAAGGAGGTCGCGGATACCTCGGTGAACACGCCGTTCCTGGATGAGGTGCTGTTCATCCTCGGCGTCTCCCGCGACGAAATTGATTACGCCGACCGCGAGGACGGTTCGTTCCGCCGGGTCCCCCTCGAGCAGTGAGTTCGCTTTACGACGACTCGGCCGCGGCCCCGTCCGCCGTGCCCGCGTGGTTCGCCGACGCGCATGCGGCGCTTCCGCAGCCGCATGACCGTGATCCCGGCGAGGACGTGCCATGGTCGATGCCGATCGTGCTGCACATCCCGAAGCCGGAGCGCCCGGCCCGCACGCCGCTGCTCGAGGCGGCGGCGAAGGCCGTCGTGGCGGCGTGCCTGGATGAGCGGGCGGGCGATCCGGAAGGGATCGCCGACTCCGAGGACCCCGAGGACTCGGCTACGTCCGGGAACACGGCCTTCGATCCCGCCACCGCTCCCGATGCCCGATACTCCCGGAACCTGCGCAGCTGGTACGGGGAGCGCATCCGCAAGATCGCCCGTCGTGCGCGCGGCACCCAGTGGGAGCGCGTCCAATCGCTGCCGGGCGTGACCGTCTCCGTCGCCGGGGCGTCGGCCCGTGCACTGGTGCCCGCGCCGGTGGGGGAGGAGGACCGGCTCGTCGCAAAGCTGCAGATCGGCGGGACGGAACTGCCTCACGACGCCGCCCCGGGCGCGCCGGATGAGACGACGCCGATCATCTGGGTCGACGCCGATCTCGGGATGACCGTGGGCAAGGCCGCCGCGCAGGTGGGCCACGGTTCGATGCTGCTGGCCGCGGTGCTGGGCGAGGGGCCCGCGTGGCGGTGGGCCCGGGACGGTTTCCCGCTGCAGGTGCGGGAAGTGCCGCGCGACGAGCTTCCCGGCGCGCCGGCCGCCGACGTGGTCGTCGTCGACGCGGGGTTCACCGAAATCGCGCCCGGCTCCGCGACGGTGATGGTCACGGGCGGACGCTACTCGGGAGGCGGGGCCGGGGCCGGGGCCTAGACCCGGGCGGCCTCCATGGCCTTGAGGTCCTTGCGCAGGATCTTGCCGGTCGCCGACTTCGGGATGGCCTCCATGAACTCCACGGCGCGGACCTTCTTGTACGGGGCGACGCGCTGCCCGACGTACTCCATGACGTCGTCGGCGGAGAGCTCGGCGCCCGCCTGCGGCACGACGTAGGCCTTGGGGATCTCCTCGCCGTCGCGGTCGAAGACGCCGGAGCAGGCGGCGTCGGCGATGTCCGGGTGGCCCAGCAGGACGGCCTCCAGTTCGGCGGGCGCGACCTGGTAGCCCTTGTACTTGATCAGCTCCTTGAGGCGGTCGACGATGTAGGTGTTGCCGTGTTCGTCGAGCTCCGCCATGTCGCCGGTGCGCAGCCAGCCGCCGTCGACGATGGTCTGGTTCGTCGCCTCCTCGTTGTTGAGGTAGCCGAGCATGACCTGCGGGCCGCGGACCCACAGTTCGCCGGCGGCCGAGTGGCCCGACTCGGGCACGGGGATCTCGGCCAGATCGTCGGAGTCGACGTCGACGAGCTTGAACTCGGTGTTGCACACCGCGGTGCCGATGGAGTTCAGCGGCGAGCCGTCGCCGACGCGCAGGTGCGAGACGGGGGACAGTTCCGTCATGCCGTAGCCCTGGACCATGTCCATGTTCAAGCGCTGCTCGACCTGCAGCGCCAGCTCTTCCTTCAACGAGGCCGCGCCGGAGAGCATGGTCTTCATCGACGACGTGTCGTACTCGTCGACCATCGGGTGCTTGGCCAGCGCCACCGCGATCGGCGGTGCGATGAACGCGAAGTTGGCCTTGTGGTCCTGGATGATCTCCAGGAAGTCGCCGAGGTCGAACTTGGACATGGTGTACTGCGTCGCACGCAGGCGCAGCAGCAGGTTGAGCAGCGCGTTCATGCCGTAGATGTG
This sequence comes from Corynebacterium sp., assembly GCF_012837295.1. GTDB lineage: Bacteria > Actinomycetota > Actinomycetes > Mycobacteriales > Mycobacteriaceae > Corynebacterium. Next base: position 6,278 of record NZ_DURI01000026.1, read on the forward strand.
GAAGAACGGCAGCGGGGTCACGGCGATGGTGTCGGAGCCGAGGACCGTCGGGGTGCCGTCGGCGACCTGGACCAGGTTGGCGATGAGGTTGGTGTGCGAGAGCATGACGCCCTTCGGCACGCCGGTGGTGCCGGAGGAGAACGGGATCACCGCGACGTCGGTGGACGGGTCGATGTCTTGCTCCGGAGCGGGGTGGCCCTCGGCGAGCATCTCCGCGATGCCGTGGACGCCGGTCAAGCCGACCACCTGGTCCTCGGTGAAGCCGGCGTTTTCGGCGCCGTGCGTGCCCGCCCAGCCGATCGCGGAGGTGGTCAGGATCATCTTCGCGCCGGATGCGGTCAGTTGCTTGGCGACGTCCTCGGCCGTGGCGAGCGTGGCCACGGTCGTGACGGTGGCGTTGGCGCGCAGAATGCCGTGGTAGGCCACGGCAAAGGTCGTGGAGTTCGGGCAGTGCAGCGCGACGACGTCGCCCTTGCCGATGCCCCGGTGCGCCAGTGCGCCGGCGAACGCCTCAATCATCGACTTCAATTCGGAGTACGTCGTGGTCGCACCGGAGTCGACGAAGGCGACCTTGTCGGCGAACTCCGGGGCGATGTCGCCGAATACGTAGTCGAAGATCGACTCGTCCGGGATGATGGCGTCGGGCCTCGGGCTGGTCTGCGGCATGTTTTCCTCCACGTGT